>PXQM01000148.1 GCA_003021325.1 Halobacteriales archaeon QH_10_70_21 | reverse complement strand
CCCGCCGTCTCGGCGACCGCCATGCCGCGCATCTCGCTGGCGTTGTTACGTAACTCGACCAGCCCGCTCGTGTTCATCCCTTCGGCCGAAGCCGCCCGCTCGGTCCGGTTGATAGACTGCTCGAGTTCGACGGCCCCGACCGCGATCTCGGTCGCGATGGCCTGTCGCTCGAGGGGGGTGGCCGACCCGAGCCGTTCCTGGCGCTGCTGGAGGCGCTGTTGTCGCTCCGCGAGCGTCGCCTGGCGCTGCTCGATGAGCCGCTGGCGCTCCTCCGGGTCCTCCGTCCGGTTCACCGCGGCGGCGAACATCTCGTCGCCGACCTCGCTCTCCGTCTCGGCGCTACTGGCCTGCATGAACGACGAGACCTCGGCGCCGAAGGAGGCGTTCGACCCGGCGTCGGCCTGCGTCGTCGCCGCCGCCGTTCCCCCGGCGGCGACCGCCGCAAAGAGCGCGAGCCCCACGGCGAATCCGACCACGACAGCAGTTCGGTTCATCACCAGTGTCTCAGGCCGCCCACTCATAAAAACCCCCCCTCTGTTCTCACCGTTCAATTCCCGTTTCGAACGACCGAAACAACTCTAAAGAGTTCATAAAGCGAGCAGAGCCCGTCGTGTGTCGTCGAATCGGCGGGGCGTGGGCCCCCGTGACGGTCGACGCTGATTGCACGTCGACAAAAGTCTCTCGGCCAACATTTATGTTTGGTACCCGATGACACACTAGTGGTCGCATGTTCGAACGATTCTCGAGCGGGTATTACCTGGGGCGGCTCTACGTCGAGCCCCACGAGCGCGAGCGGGCCGTGATGCACCGCGAGCAGCACGAGCGGGTGAGCGAGCAGCTGTACGACGACGCCGACGACCTCGACCCCCTGGTGATGAAGATCGGGTCGACGCACGTCCCGGTTCACGGCGCCGACGGGGTTCCGGGACGGACCGTCGCCCTCCCGGAGTCCGTCCTCCCGGCGACGGGCGTCGAGAATCCGCCCACGCTCAGCGAGGTGCTGCTGGCGAAGGCCGACCGGGCCGCACAGCTGCTCGAGTTCGGCTCCGGCGGCGACCCCGCGGGGTTTTAGGCGGCCGGCGCCCTCGGTCCGCCGATGCTCGACGACCTCCTCGGGCGAACGGAGCTGAAGGAGCGAATCGCGGAACTCGAAGCCGAGCGCGAGCGCCTGCAGGCACAGCTGGACGCCGAGCGCGAGCGGCGCTCCGATGCTGCGCGGGCGCGCCAGGACGCCGAGGAGCGCGTCAACCGCCTCGAGGACCGCATCGCCGACCTCGAGGGACAGCTCGAGCACACCGACAAGACCGCAGACCTGTCGTTCCGCCACCGCGAGACCGCCCGCGGGCGGCGGCTGGAGGCCATCCTCTCGCGGCTCGAGACCGTCGGCGGCGACCCCGAGAGCGTCCTGACCGCCTACGTCGACGGCGTGCCGGACGAGGTCCGCGACCTGCTCGGCGACCGGGCCGCGCTCGTCTCGCGGGCCGCCCCGTGTCTGGTCTGCGCCGACGACGCCGGCCTGCTCGCGGCCGCACTCCGGCCGCCGATCGAGCCCGCGCCGTTCATCGAGTGGAGCGACGGGCCGGAACTGGACCGCGCGTGGCTGCAGCCGACGGGCCGCTACGCGCTGGCGCTCGTCCGGTCCGACACCTTCGCCGTCGGCGTCTACGAGGGCGACGAGCGCGTCGGCTTCGAGGGGTTCACGAGCGACGTCAAGAGCGACCACTCGAAGGGCGGCTTCTCGCAGGCCAGGTTCGAGCGGCTCCGCGACGAGCAGATCGCCGCACACGTCGAGCGCTGCGAGGACGCGCTGGCAGAGGTCGACGCCGACAGGCTGTACGTGACCGGCGACCGCCGGCTCGTGGAGGAGTTCGACGCCGACGCGACGGCGGCCGTGGACGCGACCGGCGACCCGGAGGCGGCGCTGGACGACGCGTACGATGACTTCTGGACCGTCCGCATCTACGGGCTGTGACCCGTCGACCGGAACCGACCTGAGCGTTTATACCTGGGGGCCGTCTGTCGACCGTATGCGCGTTGCAGTCCTCGCTCACGAGCAGTTCCCGGACCGGGCGAAGACCGCCGTCGGCATCCTGCGGTACGCCGACGACGAGGTCGTTGCCGTCCTCGACCGCGAGACGGCAGATACGACCGTCGCCGACCACCTCGCCGACCTCGACGCCGAAACGCCGGTCGTCGAGAGCGCCGCCGAGGCGCCCGACTTCGACGCCCTGATAATCGGCATCGCCCCCATCGGCGGCGGCTTCGACGACTCCTGGCGGCCGGACGTCCGGACCGCCATCGAGCGCGGCGCCGACGTCGTCGCCGGCCTCCACTACTTCCTGAACGACGACGAGGAGTTCGCGGCACTGGCCGCCGAGCACGGCGTCGAGTTGCGCGACGTCCGGAGGCCGCCCGACGACCTCACCGTCGCCGAGGGGGTCGCCCGCGACCTCGACGCCGAGATCGTCCTGACGGTCGGGACCGACTGCTCGACGGGCAAGATGACGACGACGCTCGAGCTGGTCGAGGCGGCCCGCGAGGCCGGCCTCGACGCCGGGGTCATCCCGACCGGCCAGACCGGTATCATGATCGCCGGCTGGGGGATTCCCATCGACCGCACCATCAGCGACTTCACGAACGGCGCGGTCGAGCGGATGCTGCGGGAGCGGGCCGACGACCACGACTACCTCTTCGTCGAGGGACAGGGTTCCATCGTCCATCCGGCCTACTCGGCGGTCACCTGCGGCATCCTCCACGGCGCGATGCCGGACCACCTGGTCCTGTGCCACGAGGCCGGCCGCGAGGCGGTCCACGGCTACGAGTCGTTCGCCCTGCCGGACCCCGGGCGAATCGCGGAGCTGTACGTCGACCTCGCCGAGCCGGTCGCGCCGACGGGGCTGCTCGGCGGCGCGCTGAACACCTCGCACCTGGACGGGACGGCCGCCGAGCAGGCCCTGACGGAGTACGAGCGGGCCATCGCCGCGCCCGCCGTCGACCCCGTTCGGGACGGCGCCGACAAGCTCGTTAACCGACTATGAACTGGCGCGTCGAACCCGTCGAGCTCGCGCTGGACGTCCCGTTCACCATCGCCCGCGGGACGACGACGACCACCGAGAACGTCGTCGTCGATGCCGGACCTGCTCGCGGCCGCCGAGGCGGTCGGCGACCCGCACGCGCGCCGGGAGATAGCCGAGCGGATGCGGTCGGTCGCCCGCGGGAACCCGGCCGCTCGGGCGGCCGTCGACGTGGCGCTGTGGGACCTCGCCGGGGAGCTGCTCGAGACGCCCGTCTACCGGCTCTTGGGGCTGTCGGCCGACCCCGACCGGCGTCCGGCCACCTGCTTCACCGTCGGCATCGCCGAGCCGGCCGTCATGCAGCGGCGCGCCCGCGAGGCCATCGAGGCCGGCTACCCGGCCCTGAAGCTCAAGCTCGGGACCGACCGCGACCGCCGCATCGTCGAGGCCGTCCGGGCCGTCGCGCCCGACGTCCGCATCCGCGTCGACGCTAACGAGGCCTGGACCCCCAAGGAGGCCGTCGCCCACTGCGAGGCGCTCGCCGAGTACGGCGTCGAGTTCGTCGAACAGCCCGTCCCCGCCGAGAACCCCGAGGGGCTCCGGTACGTCCACGAGCGCTCGCCGCTACCCATCGCGGCCGACGAGTCCTGCCGGACCGCCGCCGACGTCCCCGAAATCGCCGACCGCTGCGACATCGCGAACCTGAAGCTGATGAAGACCGGTGGTATCACGCCCGCCGTCGAGTTGATTCACGCCGCCCGCGCGCACGGACTGGCGGTGATGTGCGGCTGCATGCTCGAGACGAACGCCGCCATCGCCGGCGCGGCCCACCTGCTGCCGCTGCTCGATTACGCCGACCTCGACGGCTCGCTGCTGCTGGAGGCCGACCCATACGCCGGCGTTCCCGTCTCGCAAGGTCGATTCGAGTTGGGTGCCGTGGAGGCCGGGACGGGTGCGGCGCCGCGGTAGGATCTGATTGTCTCGTGGAGCCGGCTCTTCTGCCGAATTCGAGACGACCGTCGACTACGTCTCCCGGAAAGCCCTCGGTGCGCTGGCGGTC
>PXQM01000147.1 GCA_003021325.1 Halobacteriales archaeon QH_10_70_21 | reverse complement strand
CGTCGACGTTGAGATAGGGGTCGATCTTCACCGCCGTCACGTCGAAGCCGGCGTTGGCGAGCAGGCGACCGGTGCTGGCCGCCGTGATGCCCTTGCCCAGGCCGGACATCACGCCGCCGGTGACGAAGATGAACTTGTTCCCCAGGGGGGGGTCGTAATCAGTAAGCTCCGTCGGCATACTGACGGTGCGCGAGCGTCCGACTAAACCGTTTCGGACCCGCCGCTTTCACCCAACGAACGGTCGGTCCCGGGGCGAGGCGGCCGGCGGGTCCGTCGGGGACGACGACGGCCGCCCGTCAGCGGCGTCGGTGCCGTCGTCAGCCGCCCTGGAAGGCGCGCTGGCACTCCTCGATGAACGTCGCGAGATCGGAGCCGACGTCCGCGTCGAAGGTCGCCACCACCCCGGACGTCTCGTCGGCCGGCAGCTGGATGACGAAGGCGTCCTCGAAGGCGTAGACGCCCGCGACCGGCGTCCCGGGCGGGGCGTCACCGATGTCCGTCCGGTGCGGCGTCGTGTTCGGGTCGCGCGCGCTCCGGACCAGCTCGGCCACCCGGTCCTCGCTGTACTGCTCGCGCAGCCCCTCGCGTCCGTACATCTGGGTCGTGCTGTCCGACCGGTAGGTGGTCACGCTCCGCAGCTTCTCCCCCGCCCTGCCCCGGCAGTACTTCAGCCGCTTGCCACCGTTTTGAGCATCGCCAGCGGTACGACCCGGACGGGTAAATAACACCGTGTGCCCCGGATTCGAGCGAGTGCCGGGGCGCCGACGGCCGCCAGCACTACGCCGATCCGTATCAGTCGGCGTCGGTCGCGGCCTGCTCGCTCGCGGCCTCGAGGCGGCCGGCGTCGGTCGCGGCGACGACCCACGCCCAGCGGTAGCGGCGGTCGACCGCCACGAGCGTGAGGTTCCAGTGGGGCTCGGCGAACCAGTCACACCACGCCTCGCGGGTTCGGTGGACCGTGACCTCCTCGTAGCGCTCCTCGAGCATCTCGTCGCGGCAGGCCTCCGCGAGCCGCTTGGCGCGCCCGTAGGTGCCGTATTTCTGGTCGACTGTGGCGGCGAACGGACGGGAGCCGCCGTGGACCAGCTCCTCCGCGAGGACGCCGTCCAGCGCGAGGCCGGACTCGACGGTGAAGGCCGGCTCCGGCCGCTCGACATCGAGGTCGAGTTCGCGGGTGACGGCGTCGGCGGCGAGGAGGTGGCTGAAGAAGTCGGCGTCCGCGAGGCAGTTGCGGGCCGCGAACCAGTCCAGGGCGGGAGAGTCGGGGATTCGGACACAGCACCACCGGGCGTCGCCGGCGGCCCTGGTCTCGGCCATCGCGCCGACGTACCGCTCGACATCGTTCGCGTCGGGGGCCACCGGTTCGAACGTCCTCGACTCCCACAGCTGCTCGATGGAGTCGAGCGGCGGTTTCGTGGCCGTCCAGTCAACGTCGAGCATATCGGAAGAAGCCGGGTGAAACTTAAAAACTCGGTGGCTAATTCATGAAAATATACTGATATGCGCGGAGAGAACCCTCAGCGGAGGAACGTTCCGAGCCGTTCTGCGACCTTCGCGCGCTGGCCGACGAAGAAGTGGTCCGCGCCGACCGTCTCGACGAGGCCGCCCCGCGATTCGACCCGTTCGGCCACCGCCGCGGCGTCGACCGTCGTGTCCCGGCGGCCGTAGACGACACCGACCGGGCAGTCGATGTCGTCGACGGCCTCGACGGCGTCGACCTCGGGCGACAGGCGGGCGGCGGGGGCCAGCACCCCGACGGCTGCCGGCGGCCGCCCTGCCCGGCTCTCGCGTGCGGCCGCGACCAGGGCGAGACAGCCGCCGAAGCTGTAGCCGAACAGCGCGACGGACTCGTGGCGCTCCCGCGCCCACGCGAGGGCGGCTCTCGCGTCGGCCAGCTCGCCGCGGCCCTCGTCGAATTCGCCGTAGTCGACCCGGAGACAGGCACAGTCGACCGCGTCGCTCAGCGCCCGGAGGGCCGGGTCGCTCCTGCTGCCTCCCATCTCGGGGTGCGGCGGACAGGCGACCACGCAGTCCGCCTGCCCGGGGTCGTCCAGGGTTCCCCTGACGTCGCGGTTCGACGGGACGAGCACCGACTCGCTCATGCGGCCGGGGGTTCGCGGCCGAGGCTCTTGAGACTGTGGCATCCACTGACCCGTCGCTGTCTTTTAAGGTTCCGGGACACACAACAGAGGTATGGGCATCCTCTCGCGGGCATCATACGTCATCCGCTCGAAAATCAACGCGGTGTTGAACCGCGCGGAAGACCCCTCGGAGACGCTCGACTACTCCTACGAGCGCCTCCGCGACGAGCTCCAGGACGTCAAGAAGGGCATCGCCGACCTGACGACACAGAAGAGATACAGAAGCGCCGCCTCGAGGAGAACGTCGAGAAGCACAACGAGCAGGCCAGACGGGCCGTCGAGCAGGACCGCGAGGACCTCGCCAGGAAGGCTCTCGAGAAGAAGAAGCAGAAGATGACACAGATCGAGGAGCTGGAGGCCCAGATCGCCGACCTCCAGGACACCCAGGACAACCTCGTCGAGAAGAAAAACGAGCTACAGAGCCGCATCGAGCGGTTCCGGACGGAGAAGGAGACGATGAAGGCGCGCTACGAGGCCGCCGAGGCCAGCGCCCGCGTCAGCGAGGCGATGACCGGCGCCGGCGACGAGATGGAGAACATCTCCCGGTCCATCGAGCGGGCCCGGGAGAACACGAAGGACATGGAGGCGCGCGCGGCCGCCATGGACGAACTCGAGGAGACGGGGGCCTTCGAGAGCGCGCTCTCGGAGGGCGACGAGATCGACCGCGAGCTCGAGGAGATGACGCGCGAGGGCCAGGTCGAGGCCGAGCTCGAGACGCTGAAGGCCGAGGCCGGCGACGAGGAGGCCGCCGCGAGCGACCCGGCCGACGTCGAGCCCGCCGACCCCGAAATCGAGGCCGAACTCGAGGAACTAAAGGAGGAGGAGGCGGCCGAGACGGCGACCGAGGAGTCGACGCCCGACGACGAGCAGTGACTACCGGAGGGCGGCCCGCCAGCCGTCGGGGACTGGGGTGGGGTCGCCAGTGTCGGGGTCGACGAGCACCTGCACCGTCCGCCCGGTCGCTGCCGTGGTCCCGTCCCGGGTGAGCGTCACCTCGGTCGTGAGGCTCGTCGGCCCGATGTCTCCGACCTCGACGGTCCCGGTGACCCGGTCGCCGGCGAACAGCTCGGCGCGATAGTCGAGCTCCAGCCGGGCGACGGGGCGGTCGTACGCCTCGAACCGGGGACCCGTCTCCCGGAGGAACACCTCGCGGACGCGGGCGACGTAGCTCGCGAAGACCGCGTGGTTGACGTGCCCGCCGCCGGCGTCGCGGGACCCGGCGACGAGTCGTGCTCGAACCCCTCGGTCACTGCCCGACGAAGTCCGGCTCGATGCGCTTCTCGTCGACCTCCGCGCGGAGGTGCTCGCGGAACGTCTCGACGCCGACGTCCTTGCGTTCGGCCTCGAAGCGGTCCCGGACCGAGACCGTGCCGGCCGCCGCCTCGTCGTCGCCGACGACGAGCATGTACGGCACGCGGTCGTCGTGGGCCTGCTGGATCTTCTTGCCGATGGTCCACGAGCGGTCCTCGATCTCGACGCGGAACCCGTCGAGGTAGCGGTTCTTGACCTGCTTGGCGTAGCCGATGTTGTCGTCGGAGATGGGCAGGATGCGCACCTGCTCGGGCGCCAGCCACGTCGGGAAGTTCCCGTCGAAGTGCTCGACGAGCACCATGAAGAACCGCTCGTAGCTGCCGTACAGCGCGCGGTGTATCATCACCGGTCGGTGCTCGGCGTTGTCCTCGCCGGTGTAGGTGAGGTCGAACCGCTCGGGCATGTTGAAGTCCAGCTGGACCGTCGGGCCGTCCCAGTCCCGGCCGAGAGCGTCCTCGAAGGCGAAGTCTATCTTGGGGCCGTAGAAGGCACCATCGCCGGGCTCGAGGTCCCAGTCGAGACCGCTGGCCTCGAGGACGTCCCGGAGCTGCGATTCGGCCTGCTCCCAGATATCGTCGGCGCCGACCGACTTCTCGGGCCGGGTCGCCAGCGCCACCTCGTAGTCGAGGTCGAACGTCTCCAGCACCTCGTGGATCTGCTCCATGATGACGTCGACCTCGCGCTCGATGTCGTCTGGCTCGACGAACAGGTGGCCGTCGTCGATGGTGAACGCCCACACGCGCGAGAGCCCCGAGAGCTCGCCCCGCTGCTCCTTGCGGTAGACCTTGCCGTTCTCGGCGTACCGGACCGGCAGGTCGCGGTACGACCAGTTGCCCTGGTTGAAGATGGTGGCGTGGCCCGGACAGTTCATCGGCTTGAGGCCGTACTCCTCGTCGTTGACGTCCAGGAGGAACATGTCGTCGACGTAGTTGTCGTAGTGGCCGGACTGCTTCCACAGCGCCGTCCGGAAGAGGTGCGGCGTCTCGACGAAGTCGTACCCCTCGCTCTCGTTGAGGTCGTCGACGAACTCGCGCAGTTCCCGCAGGACGGTCTTCCCGTTGGGGTGGTACAGCGGCAGGCCGAGAAGAGGTCCATCTCCCGGCCCAGCCGCCGGTGGTCCCGCTTTTTGGCCTCCTCGCGGCGCTGGAGGTACGCCTCCAGGTCGTCCTCGGTCTCGAAGGCCGTCCCGTAGACCCGCGTGAGGGTGTCGTTGTCCTCGTCGCCGCGCCAGTAGGCGGCGGCGATGTTCAGCAGTTCGACGGCGCCGATCTCGCCGGTCGACTCGACGTGCGGGCCGCGACAGAGGTCCTCCCAGCCGTCCTGCCGGTAGAACGAGACCGTCTCCTCGTCGGCGGCTTCCTCGCCGAGGATGTCGCGCTTGTAGGGGTTGTCCGCGTACTGTTCCAGGGCCGCCTCCCGGGACCGCTCGACGCGCTCGATGTCGTAGTCGGCCTCGATGATGTCGTACATCTCCGCTTCGATGGCCTCGAGGTCGTCGGCGTCGAGGTCGACGCCCGCGACGTCGTAGTAGAAGCCGTCGTCGGTCGGCGGGCCGATGGCCAGCTTCGCCGCCGGGTGCAACCGCTGGAGCGCCTGCGCGAAGACGTGCGCCGCCGAGTGCCGCAGCGCCTGCAGGTACTCCTCGGAGTCCTCGGTGATGATGACGAGTTCGCAGTCGCGCTCCAGCGGTTCCTCCCGGCCGGCGAGCTCGCCGTCGACGATTCCGCCGACCGTGTCCTCGCCGAGGCCCGGTCCGATCTCGTAGGCAACGTCCTCGACCGTCGACCCCGGCTCGACCGAGAGCTCGGAGCCGTCCGGCAGCGTTACGACGATGTCGCTCATGCCTACGACAAGCCGAGCGGCTCCCATAAGTCGTTCGAGACTGTGGTGGACGTCACGTGGTCACAGGGCGCCGGCGTTGTGGAGACTGCGCTCCCAGCGGATACGTCCACCTCTGCAAAGCGCGTCGTTGGAGCCGGAACCCCTCCTCGGCGAGTTCGTCGGCGCGAGCAGGGTGGGGTTAGAGAGACACGTCCGGGAGACCTGCCATACTGTCTACCACCCGGCCGGGACGTGCAAGATGGGTCCCGACGACGACGAGATGGCGGTCGTCGACCCACAGCTCCGCGTCCGTGGTGTCGAGGGCGTCCGTGTTGCCGACACCTCCATCATGCCGAAAATCACGAGCGGGAACACCAACGCCCCCGCCATCGCAATCGGCGAGCGGGTCGCCGAACTAGTCGGACGGGGGATTCCGGTCACGGCCTGACTCCGAAACGGTGCAGACCGGACGAAGGCGTGGTCTCAGCGTCTTTCGAGGCGGAGCCTCCGGCCTCACGGAGCGAGGGCTCCGACGTGTCGGAAGCACGAACCGAGTAGGCCGGAGCGGAGGCCGACACGATGGGTAACGGGCAACGAGATTGATACTGGCTGACTCGTCACCTGATACACTTTTTCCAGGGACCATCGTAACGACGTCCAGCGATACCGTCGCACACGTCGCCGGTATCACAGGCCGCAGTAGCCCGGCCGCTGAACGGTGGGGACGCCGACCCCGACGGCCGTTCGACACGGGTGAGGAGTGACCTTCCTCCTCGGCGACAACTGACGGCGAGTCCCACATCAAAGCCTCCCTCCACGAGCGAACCCGTCACGGTGAGCGAAGTAGGGTGGGGTTGGTTACGAGCTGCCGTCGTTGAGTTCCTCACTCGGCTCCAGCGGTCCGTCGAGCCGGTCCTCGGCGTCGGCCTCGAGCTTGTACCGCTGGACCTTTCGGGTACCGCTCCGCGGGAGTTCGTCGACGACGAAGACCCGCCGCGGGTGCGCGTAGGTCGGCACCCGCTCGAGAGCGAACCGCCGGAGTTCGCGCTCGCCCGGCGGCTCCTCGACCCGCGGTTCGGTGACGACGTAGGCGACCGGCGCCTCCCCCTTCGTCTCGTGGTCGGCGGCGACGACGGCGGCGGCCTGGACGTCCGGGTGATCGAACAGCGCGGCCTCGACCTCGGCGGGGGAGACGTTCTCGCCGCCGACGACGAACATGTCGTCGGCCCGGTCGACCATCCAGAGGAACCGGTCCCCGTCGACGCGGGCGACGTCCGCCGTGTAGAACCAGCTCCCGTCTCGCGGGTCGTTTCGTTCCCCGCTCGACCTCCTGGAGGCGCGGTGCGCCTCCCAGTCCTCGAAGACCGCGTCGTTCGTCTCGGGCATCTCGTGGTAGCCGGCGAACACCTGCGGGCCGCGGATGGCGATCTCGCCGGTGACCTGGTCCTCGTCGTCGGGGTCGATGCCGTGGGACTCGAGCGTCGTCGCGGCGGTCGGGTCCAGCGCCGCCGCGGGGACCTTCGTCTCGCGGGTGTCCGGGTCGACGAGCTTCATCTCGATGTCGGGCAGCGGCTGGCCGATGCAGCCCGCCCCCTTCCGGACGCCGTAGGTCGATTCGGTCGTCCCGGCCGGCGAGGTTTCGGTCATGCCCCACCCCTCGGTCAGCGGCGTGTCGAAGGCGTCCTCGATGCGGCGTCGGGTGTCGTCGGCCAGCGGCGCCGCCCCGCTCCCGAGCGTCCGGATGCCGGAGACGTCGTAGGCGTCGGGGTCGGTCTCGAGCTCCTCCAGCATCTCGATGTAGACCGCAGGCACGGCGGCGAACTGGGGTCATCCCGAACTCGGTGATGGTGGCGAGAAGGTCGGCGGGCACCGGCATCGTCCGCAGGACGACGCTCGCGCCGTTGTACAGCCCGTTCAGCAGCACCACGCTCAGGCCGTACATGTGGAACAGCGGGAGGAAGCACAGCGCCACGTCGGTCTCGGGGTCGGCGCCGCCCCGCGAGGCGTACGACTGGGCCGTCGACAGCAGGTTCTCGTGGGTCGTCAGGACGCCTTTCGGGTCGCCGGTCGTTCCGGAGGTGTACGGCTGGACGGCAACGTCCTCGAAGGTCCGCTCGGGCCGGTCGAACTCGGGGGAGGCGGCGCCGACGTGCTCGTCGTAGTCCTCCATACCCTCGGCGCCGCCGGGGATGAACGAAAGCGGGACGTGGTCGGCGAGGTCGGTGCCGACGCTCGGGAACACCGGCGAGGTGACCAGCGCCTCGGCGCCGGAATCCTCGAGGACGTACTCCAGCCGCCCGCGGTCCATCCGGTGGTTCAGTGGCCCCGCGACCGCGCCGGCCTTGACGACGCCGAACAGCGACTCGGGGAACTGCAGGGAGTTCTCCAGATACAGCGCGACCCGGTCGCCGGGGTCGATGCCCGCGTCAACCAGGGCGTTTGCCACCCGGTTCGAGCGGGCCTCGAGGTCGGCGTAGCTCTGCTCGTCGCCCCGGTACTCGACGGCGAGTTTCTCGCCGTACCGCTCGGCACCCATCGC
>PXQM01000146.1 GCA_003021325.1 Halobacteriales archaeon QH_10_70_21 | reverse complement strand
GCAGACCTTCTCGCTGGGAGAGTTGCTCCCCGACGGCGTCGAGGTGCTGGACCGCCGGCGTCTGGTCCTCCGGCTCTTCGCGGAGGGCGCCGACTCGCGGGCCGCCGAACTCCAGGTCGAACTCGCGCGGCTCCGCTGCCTCATACTGCCGGCTGTAATTACGTGAATACGTGTTCCAGCTGTTCGACGGCAGTGGGTCTGAGAACCCCGGATTCCAGCACCCCCGCTTCAGATAGTTACAGCCGGCAGTATCAGGCCGCGGCTCGCGGAGGCGCTGTCCCGGGGTGCCGCCGTCGAGGTTCGCCTCCACAACGAGGGCGACAGGCGCGTCCAGGACGTCGAACGGCGCATCCGCGACCCGGAACGGTCGCTGCGCGAGGTGACCGACCGCCGGGCCGAACGCCGGGCGGAGCGCCGCGCGGCTGGCGCCGGCGTCGTCGCCATCGTCGGATACACGAACGCCGGGAAATCGACGCTGCTGCGGCGCCTCGCGGACGACCTCTCGGTCGAATCGGGGCCGGACCACGACGACCTCGAGGCGTCGGCCTCGGCGACGGCGGCGGACCGCCTCTTTGCGACGCTGGAGACGACCACCCGGCGGACGACGATAGCCGACCGGCCGGCCGTCGCCGCGGATACGGTCGGCTTCGTCCGGACGTTGCCCCACGAGACGGTCCGGTCCTTCGAGGCCACCCTCGAGGCCGGCCGCCGGGCCGACGCGACGCTGCTCGTCGTCGACGCGACTCTCGGGGCCGACGCCGTCGAGGAGCGGGTGGCGGTCGCCCTCGAGGCACTCGGGGACGTCGACGGGACGCTCCTGTCGGTGCCGAACAGGACCGACCGCCTGGAAGCGGGCCTCGACGCCGTGCGGGAGGCCCTCGCGGCGGCCCTCGGTGCTGTCGAACTGCCGGCTGCCGACCCGGTGGCCGTCTCGGCGCTCACCGGGACCGGTATCGATGGTCTTTGCGAGCGGGTCGCGGCCCTGTTGCCGTCCGCGGAGGCGACGGTCCGGCTCCCGAACGACGGCGAGGCGCAGTCGCTCGTCGCCCGGGCGCACGACCACGGCGCGGTCGAGACCGACTACGGGGCCGACCGGAGACCGTCCAGCAGTTCCGGGCGAGGGCCGACGTCGTCGCGTGAGCCGACCCGGGCCGCCACGGGCCGGCCCCGGTCATCGACCCGGCTCGGGCCGTCGGCGGTCGCCACGTCGGAGACGACGGGTGCCTCCATCCGGGACCGCCCCCCGGCACCGGCGCGAACCCCGGGGTCGGCGGGTAGCGTCGGCCGGGAACAGGCATCTTATAGTCCCGAGTCCCCGACGTGGTGACAATGAGCGAGACTGCCGGGCTGGACCGAATCGACCGGGCCGTCGTCAACGCCTTCCAGGGTGGCTTCCCGGTCGCGGAGACCCCCTTCGAGCCGGCGGCCGCGGCGCTGCGGGACCGCGGCGTCGACGTCACGGCCGAGGAACTCCTCGCGCGGGTCCGCGACCTCGACGGGGACGGCACCCTGACGCGGTTCGGCGCCCTTATCAACGCACAGGAGATCGGCGGCACCGCGACGCTCGTGGCGATGCACGCCCCGGAGGACCGCTTCGAGGATGTCGCCGAGCAGGTCAACGCCCACCGCGAGGTCGCACACAACTACGAGCGGGAGCACCCGCACCTGAACATGTGGTTCGTCGTCTCGGTGGCCGACCCCGACGCCGTCGACCGCGTCCTGGCGGAGATAGAGGCGGAGACCGGCCAGGAGACGTACAACCTGCCGAAGCAGCGGGAGTTCCGCGTCGAGGCGAAGTTCCTGCTCGACGGGCCGGTGTCCGGTCGGTCGACCGCGAGACGCTGACGCCCGCCGAGCGGGACCTGGTCGTCGAGATACAGGACGGCCTGCCGGTGACGGCGACGCCGTACGCCGACGTCGCCGACGCGCTCGGCGCCGACCCCGGGTGGGTCCGGCGGACCATCAAGCGGTTCGACGCCGAGGGGAAGGTCCGCCGGGTCGGCGTCGTCCCGAACCACTACGCGCTGGGCTACACGGAGAACGGGATGACCGTCTGGGACGTCCCCGACGAGGTGGTCGAGACGGTCGGCCCCGAGGTGGCCTCGCTGGATTTCGTCACCCACTGCTACCAGCGGCCACGCCACGAGGGCGTGTGGCCGTACAACTTCTTCGCGATGACGCACGGTCGCTCGGAGGCCGAGAGCGAGCGGCGCATCGAGGAGGTAGAGGCGACGATGGAGGCCCACTGGGACGTGGGCGGCGACGACTGGGACACGCTGTTCTCGACGCGCATCCTCAAGAAGACGGGCATCCGGATGGCGGAGCGCGCCGACGCGAACACGGAGTGAGCGGGCATGATACCCCTGTTCCACGACCTCGGCGACGAGACGGTGCTCGTGTTCGGCGGCGGCCCGGTCGGGGCGCGGAAGGCCCGCCGGTTCGCCAGGGAGGCCTCGGTGGTCGTCGACGACCCGACAGTGAACGAGGCCGTCGAGGCGGCCGCCAGGGAGCGCGGCGCGCTGGTCAACCGCGCCGACCAGTCCGGCGGCCGCGACGCCGGCAGCGTGGTCGTGCCGGCGACGGTCCGGGACGGCGGCGTCACCGTCGCGATATCGACCGGCGGGGCCAGCCCGGCGGTCGCGCGGGAGCTCCGCAAGCGCATCGAGACCGAGATAGAGGGCGCGGGCGAGCTCGCGGCCGCGACAGCCGAGCTGCGGGCGGAGCTGAAGGCCCGCGGCGTCGACCCGGAGCGGCGCCGCGAGGCCCTCCGGGCGGCGGTGCAATCCCCGAGTGTTTGGAAGGATTTAGGTACGGGAGGGTCCAAGCCTCGACGAACCATCGACGTCGTCGTCGAATCCACGCTGGGTGAGACCGAGTGACCACGGGAACGGAGATCATCGCCGCTGCGAGCGTCTCCCACAGCCACGCCAGCGTCGCCGACATCGAGGCCGCCTGCGCGGAGAGCCAGCGGACGGCCGTCGACGCCCTCCTCGAGGAGCCGCGCGTCTCGGAGGCGTTCGTCCTCCAGACGTGCAACCGGGCGGAGGCCTACGTCGTCGCCGAGGACGAGGCGGTCGGCCGTGCGACCCTCGAGTCGTACCTCGAGGCGGTCGACGACGATTCCATCCGCGAGTTGGGCCACGAGGCCAGCCTCCGGCACCTGATGCGGGTCGCCTGCGGGCTCGAGTCGCTGGTCCTCGGCGAGGACCAGATCATCGGCCAGGTCCGGGAGGCCTACGAGGACGCCCGCGCGGCCGGCGGCATCGGGCCGACGCTGGACGACGCCGTGCTCAAGGCGCTCCACGTCGGCGAGCGGGCGCGCGACGAGACCGAAATCAACGAGGGCGTCCTCTCGCTGGGGTCGGCCGCCGTCCGGCTGGCCGAGTCCAGACGCGACATCGAGGGAGCCACGGCGCTGGTGGTCGGCGCCGGCGAGATAGCGACGCTCGCGGCGCGGTCGGCGGCCGACCGCGCGGGCCGCGTCGTCGTCGCCAACCGGACGCTCCCCCACGCCGAGCACGTCGTCAACGAACTCGACATCGAGGGGTCGGCCGTCGGTCTCGGCGCAGTCCCCGTCGCCGTCGAGGCGGCCGACCTCGTCATCACTGCCACCGGCAGCGACGAGTACGTCGTCGACCGCGAGGCGCTCGCTGCGGCCGGCGAGACGTTCGTCGTCGACCTCGCCCGGCCGCGGGACGTGGCGCCGGGCGCCGAGGGCCTCGAGGCGGTGACGGTCCACGACCTCGACACCCTGGAGTCGGTCACCGAGGCGACGCGCCGCCAGCGCCAGCAAGCCGCCGAGGCCGTCGAGGCCATGATAGACGAGGAGTTCGAGCGCCTGCTCGAGCAGTACAAGCGCAAGCGCGCCGACGAGGTCATCGCCACGATGTACGAGGGCGCCGAGCGGGTCAAGAGCCGCGAACTCCGCACCGCCATCGGCAAGCTGGAGGCCGAAACCGACGGCGAGGTCACCGACGGGCAGCGCGAGGTACTGGAGTCGATGGCGGACGCCCTGGTCGGCCAGCTGCTGTCGGCGCCGACCCAGAGCCTCCGGGACGCCGCCGAGAACGACGACTGGACCACCATCAACACCGCCCTCCAGCTGTTCGGTCCCGGGCTGGAGCCCGAGCCGATGGACATCCCATCGCTGCCCGACGGCCCCGACTCGATCCCCGAGGGGATGCGCCAGCAGATGCCGCCGGCCGTTGTCGGCCCTGGCCGAACACCCGCTCGAGTCGGTCGAGACCGAGTACCCACACTACGTCGGCGCGGTCGGGGACCCGGAGGGGCCCGAGCCGCCCCGCGAGCGCCACCCCGTCTTCTACGGCTGTTTCGACCGGCACTCGGCGGTCCACAGCCACTGGGCGCTGGTCCGCCAGTTGCGGCTGTTCGACGACCACCCCGACGCCGACGCGATAACCGAGAGCATCGACCGCCGGCTGACCGATTCGAACGTCCGCACGGAGCGGGAGTACTTCGAGGCGAACCCGACCTTCGAGAAGCCCTACGGGTGGGCGTGGCTGCTCCACCTCGCCGCCGAACTCGACCGCTGGGACGACGAGCGCGCCGACGACTGGCACTCGACGCTCGCGCCGCTCGAGTCCGACGTCGCCGAGCTGGTCCGGTCCGAGTTCCCGGCCGACGACCGCCCGTTCAGGGTCGGCACCCACGGGAACACTGCGTTCTCGCTCCACTGCGTGCTCGACTACGCGCGGTCCGTCGGCGACGCGTCGCTGGAGACGGCGGTCGTCGAGACGGCGACGGCGTTCTACGGCGACGACCGCGAGTACCCGCTCCGGTACGAGCTGCTGGGCTGGGACTTCCTCTCGCCGGCCCTGACGGAGGCGGACCTGATGCGCCGCGTCCACGACCGGCCGGCGTTCGGGCGACGAGAACGGTTTCCACTATCGAGGTACTCGGCGTCGAACACCCGCGAGTTCGGTGGATTGAACTCCCAGTTGACAGTTCCATCCTGTCGGACCTCGGTGAGTCTGCCATCGTACTCGTAGTCTTGGACGCTGATGAGGGTCGCTCCAGGATACGTTTCACCCGCTTGTGAGACTGATTCGGCCGTATCCGCAGTAACTGCCTGTCCGACGAACACAGCACTACACAGAAGCAAGAGCACAAGCAGCGCCGTCCGTCGCCGACCCGGATCTCGGAACAGCTGGAACGATGGGCGCCTCGTGAGTCAGAACGCCTCTCGTCGATACTGTCCCCGACTCGCGTCCTGGGGAACGATATTGAAACCAGGGGTGTTCATAAATAGGCCTCGAACTCTTCGCCGAACAGCAGGAAGTACCCGGTCCCGATGACACCGGTCACGGCAGCGATCGTGAACGCGGTCTCCGGATTGACGAACTCCCACAGGTAGCCGCCGAGTGCGGCACTCGGGATAACGATGGTGTTTCGCAGGAGGTAGTAGGTACCAGTGACACGGCCGCCGGCGCCCTGTTCGGCGGGCCCAACGATTAGTGCCTTGTGGGAGGGCAGTCCCGCGAACCGCAATCCTGAGAACGCGAAGATGAGGACCATCGCCCACTGCAGCGGCATCAGCGGCGCCAGCACCTCCGGACCGCCGATGAGAACGATCGGGAACAGCGCGTACACGGCGAACCCCAATCCGACAACGGGCTTGAGTCCCACCCGTTCGGCGGCTTTGGCGGCCGGTGCCATCGAAATGAGGGCAATCAGCATCTCGACGCCGAGCAGGTACCCGAAGAACGCCTCCGGCGACAGATCAACTGCGTACGAGAAGCTAGCAAGCGAGAGGGTCGTCTCGAAGCCGACCTCGTAGAACTGCGTGATTACCAGCACGAAGAAGACGTATACCATTCCGTTGGCGAACCGGACGAGCGTGTCACCGACCAGCAGCGGTCGGAGGGGATCAGGCATATCCCGTAGATCGCGTTTGATTTGCTCGATACCCTGGAAGGAGTCGCCGAGCGTGTCCTCGCTGGCATCGTACAGGACGTGCTGGACGACCGTCCCGATGATGCCGAAGACGACAGCGACGGCGAGGACGTACCGGAAGCTCACCGTGAACGCCGGATTGAGTCCGATGAGGACAGCCGCCAGCACCGGTCCGATGAGGAACGCGGTCCGGCGGAACGTTTCGGTGCTGGCGAAGCCGGCCGCCAGCCGTGAGGGGTCGGTCGCCTGCTTGACGACCGCGAAGGTCGCCCCGAGGCCGAAGGATTTCCAGCCCTGCGCGAGCAGCAGGCCGACGAAGATCCACACCCACGGTTGGACCGTCACGCCGGCAGCGGTGATCACGCCGAGGTTCGGCGCGACCAACCAGACCACGAAGCCGAGCGTCGAGATCAATCCGAAGAGGGTCAACGCGTACCGCGATCCGATGCGGTCCGAGATGGCTCCACCCGGGTAGGGGAATACTGCCGAGATGATGTTGCCGACCGTCCCGAAGAGGCCGACGATGAATCCCGTAGCCCCGAGGGCGAACATGTACTCGGGCAGGAACCGGTTGGTCATCTGGAAGCCCAGGCTGAAGGCGAACATCGCCAGCGACAGCACCAGCACGTCCCGCTCCAGGGCGAAGAACTGCCGGAAGGTGTCCAGCGGGCTCGTTTCTTCGGCATCAACCGAAATCTGTTCCTGACTCATGGATGGCCTATGTGGGAGTGATTCGTTCACTCAAGCGGTACACTCGACCCTGAGAGGTCGTCCTGCGTAGTCTTCCCTGCGGCCGGATGGAGGACCCGTTCATTGTAGCCAGGAGTTGAGCGCGTGATATATAGATCCTTATTGACGGTTAACTTAAACTAATTTACCGGACTGCCGCTGACGCCAGGTATGTGTCAGGAGACGATTTACAGCGCTGTGCCCAACACGGCTGGATTCCGTCTTGGACCAATCGCCACCGATGACTGGTAACTGGCATCCGGCGGAGATACAGAAACAATTCGATACCCAGATCGCCTTCTATCAGAATCAAGTGCACTTTCGGTTCCGCTGGGAGCAACCTAATCGTGGTGGGTGGATTCACGATATGCTCGTGTATCGAGACGGGCAATGGCAGCAGTTTGCGGACCCGTCGCCGTGGGTGACCGCTGACGAGAACTCGGAGCACACCGGGTTCTGTGAAGATCGCGTGCGCTTCTTACTCGACGACGAGTCGGTCGGAGGATTCGAGGAGTTCGGCGGGTGGTTAACCGTCAACGAGGGAACGCGGTCGCTGTCCACCGCGGGGCCGGCCAGCGCTGGCACTGGGTAGGGTATCCGTACAAACTCGGACTCGGCGTCAAGCCGGATTATGCGGGCGAGCCGTATGCGGCTGGAACGGCCGAACTCGTTGCGAGGGAGTTCACTAGTGACGCCCCGGACTGGAATCAGGTCGAGACATATACACTGCCGCTCGTGTTCCCGGGGCTACTTATTTGGGACGACCTCGTTGATATGTCCTATCGGCGGGCCGACCGTTCGGAGCGCTGCCGTCACTATGTAGGAACTCCACGAGATTGAGTCCGAGCCGTTCACCACCCAGTAGTGGTAGCGAGTGTCGTGGCCCGCAGCGTCGGTCTTCGGAATCTAACGCTACAGTAATGTTCTTCAGGTGAGTTTAAGCACGTCGTGATGGAGAGTCTCGTCGGTAGAGTGTTCGCGCTGCTCCTTCAGTATGGATTGCCGATGCTGTCGGGCGATATGCCAACTCGCTAGGGTCAATACGGACGGGTTTTTCCTGTCACCAGCCCTCGAGGTGGGTATGACCGGCAGGAAGAACGCGATGCTTACCACCGAGGACCGTCGATGGTTGACCGGCGAGAAGGTGTACGAGGGGCAACACGCGAAACAGCAACGGTACCAGCGCCGGCGAGACATTCGGGAGCGGGTGTACAATTCGATGCTAGACTTCTCGATTCTGCTTGAGGAGTTGGACGACGAGGAGTGGCGCGAAATCTGCGGTGACATTACGGACAGCGGGCGGCAGTGGCAGAACGCGGACGAGGACATCCGAGCTGGCGTTCGTGATGGCCTCGCGTTCCTACTCCGGACGGTCGGGATTGCTACGCTGATGCGGGACGGGCAAGCCTCGCAGGAGACCGTTCCGGAGCGGATGTTTACTGCAGCGCTTCGACGAGCCGGGCATCGGGACGGCCTGCTCGTCGAGTCGGTGTCGCTGGACATCGATGCGGCCGACGTGGGGATTCCGAAGCTCCTTGAGGACCTCCGCTCGGGTGAGTCGATGTCCGCTGGGAGCCTCTATCTTCTGATGGAGAGCGAGGCGGTCGATACCGCGGCCATTCAGGAGCGTGTTCGTGACCAACTGCTCGATGAAGACTCCGGAGGGGTGTAACAGGGATGGCGATTACTTCCAAACGCGAACTCTTCGATAGAGAGTTGCAGAAGCTGTACCACGCTGAAATCGAAATCCTCGATCTGCACAGTGATTTGGCTGCCGCGGCAGCGAGCGACGAGGTGCGGGCGATTTTTGGCGGCCACGAGAACGATACCGTCGATCAGATCGACCGGATTGAAGCTATCTTTTCAGCGCTGGATATGGAGCCACGTGAGACAGGGAGCCCGATTATGGAGGGGCTGCTTGCGGAGAAGGATCAGTTCGTGCTGGATGTCGAAGACGATGATCTCAGGGATCTCGACGTGATTAATATCGGAATGATCAATGAACGTCTGGAGATTACGCTCTTGGATCGGTTGATTCTCCTGGCTGACGAGTTGGGGCTGCCGGAGCCGACGGTATCGAATTTGGAGGAGAACCGAGCGGAAGCACGGGCGGCGCTCGAACGGATGCAACAGTTCCTCGAAGACCGACGCATTACCTGACTCTGACTCGGCGTTCCTTATTCGTGCGTCTCGATTAACGCAGCGCTCTACCTGCCACGGTTGGGACGCATGTTTCCTTGAGAAGGGACGGTTATCGGTTGGTCGAATGTATGAGCATCCCAGTTACTTGTTCACTCACCGGCTCATCGGACGGTGGCGTGCCATCTGAGTGCCTACATCGTATCCTCACTTACTATGCATAGCTATGTTTGTATGACCTATATTGGCCGTTACCTACGGTTTCAATCAGGCCGATGGCTCGTGCAAGACTCGCGCCCTGTATGCAGCACGCCCGCTAAGACTTATTCGATTCTTGTCAGAAACGGCGTGCTGAATAGAGAGCAGATCTATCACCGGTGTCTTTAAGAATATTATTCGTCTAATT
>PXQM01000145.1 GCA_003021325.1 Halobacteriales archaeon QH_10_70_21 | reverse complement strand
GCTCGTTCTGCCGCTCCAGCTCCAGCTCGTGGGCCTTCCGGCCGGAGACGTCCCGGAGGATGCCGACCGAGCCGTCGAACGTCTCTCCCTCGTAGGGGAGCACGGCTATGTGGTCCTCGCAGATGACCGGCTCGCCCTCTTTCGGCCGTATCTCGAGCTCGAAGCGGACGCTGTCGGGGCCATCCGACGAGAGGATGCGCCCGAGGTTCGACTCGGCTCTCCTGACGGCCGCCTCGTCCTTAATGAGTTCCGGCCCCGAGCCGAACACCCGTTCTCGTTCGGAGCCGACCACCTCGAGGAACGCCTCGTTGACGTACTCGAACGTCCCCGTCTCGTCGAAGACGTAGAGGGGTCGTCGATGGTCTCGACCAGCGTCCGGAACCGCGTGAGCCGCTCGTGGTCGCTGAGGTCCCGGACCGTACAGATGAGCCCGCCGGGGTCGGTCGCCGAGACGACGTGGTCCTCCGGGAAGGTCGTCCCGTCGGCCCGGAGCCCGGTCGTCCGACCGTGTTAGTGGCCCTCCCGCTCGACGGTCGGGAGTATCTCCTCGCGGGCCAGGGCGGTCTCCCCGTTCGGGTAGAGCCGTTCCCAGTGGGTCCCGACCATCTCCCCGGGCTCGTAGCCGTACAGCTCGGCGTACGCCTCGTTCGCGTAGACGAAGTACCCGTCGGGGTCCAGGATGGCGATCCCCTCCTGTGCGGTCTCGATGGCCTCGAGCCGCCGGCGCCGCTGTCTGTCGGCGCGAGCCCGCGCGACGACGTTCTCGATGCGGTTCGCCAGCACCGTGAACCGGTCGGTCGCGCCCGCCGAGAAGGCGTCGCTGGCGACCGCCTCCGAGTCCTTCCCCGTGAGCAGGATGAACGGGGGGTCGGGGTGATCGTCCCGGACGGTCCGCAGGAGCTCGATGCCGTCGCCCCCGGGCATCTCGTCGTCGCTGACCACGCAATCGACCCGGTCGGTCTCGAGGCGATCGACCGCGTCGGCCGCCTCCGATTCGGTCAGCACGCTGATTCGCTCGCCCTCCCGCTCGAGGAACTCGGCCGCGAGCTCCCGAAACGGCTCGTCGTCGACGTAGAGGACGCGTATCCCGCGGCCTTCGAGTTCGTCGTGGGCCTCACAACCGGGCATATCCGGGGCTTTGTAATCCCTGGGTTTATGCCCTCTGCCGAAATCCGGACGCGAGTCGTGCCGCCCTCATGCGAATCGGCCGGTCCTCGTGCTATGCGGCGACGAGCGCCTGCGCGGCCACGGTGGCGACGACGCCGACCGCGAGCAGCACCCGGTTCGCACGGGGGTTCCGCGCCGGCGTGACGTCGAAGGAGTGGTGCCACGGCGACAGCGGGACGAACGGCCGGACGCCCATCGGCGTCACGCTGTCGGCCAGGAGGTGCGATGCGAGCGACAGCGCCGCCGCGAGCCCGATGACGGCGGCGACCGCGAGCGGGCGCCCGACGGCGACCCCGGCGGCGCCACCCGCGACGGCCGAAAGCGCCGAGCCCCCGGCCACGAACCAGACGGTGTGGGTCGCGCCGCGGTGGGTCAGCGGGAGGCGCTCGTCGGCGTCAGGCAGCGTCGCGACGGCGACGGCAACGGCGGTGCCGAACGCCGCCAGCAGTGGCTCGCCGGCCGCCGACAGCCCCGTACCGAGGGGGGCGACCGCCAGCAGCGCCGCGCCGACATGGCCGCGCCAGTACATGACCGGTGGCTCCGTCGCCGACGACCATGAACGCCACGGCGACGGCCTTCGTAACAGTTAGGACGGGACGCCGCGAACCCCGGCGTATGAGCGATAACGGCGACGAGGAGTCCGAGGAGGCGCCGGCCGTCGAACTCGGCGATGGCGAGTCGGTCGAGGGCGCGCCGCTGGCGAGGGTGGCCTCCCGGCTCCACTACGCCATCGAGAAGAGCGAGGTCGTCCGCCGCGAGGGCGACACCTCGATCCGGACGCCCGACGGCCCCCGCGAGCTCTCGGAGGTCCTCGAGGAGAGCGACGAGGTCTACTTCGACACCCGCCAGTCGTTCGTCGACGCGGTCCGCGAGGTCATCGGCACCGGCCCGGTCCCGACCGCCGACGAGTAGCACGGTCACCGACTCGCCGCCGCAGGAACCCTTTTGTCCGGGTGCGTCCCACCGTCACCCATGCGCCTCGCCTTCGACCCGTCGGAACTCGACCCGGAGGACATCGGCGAGAAGCAGACGACCCTCGAGATGGAGCACGAGGCCGCCGTCGAACACGTCCGCGAGGTTGCCGAGGCGACCGGCTTCGGCGTCCCCGTGGAGTTCTCCCCGTCGGAGTTGCTCAACGAGAAGGTCGATGCGGACCGGGACCCCTACTACGTGCTCGGGGCCTGCAACCCGAACATGGCCGACCGGGCGCTCGAGGAGACGCTCAAGCAGGGGGCGCTGTTCCCCTGTAACTTCGTCGTCTGGGAGGAGGAACCCGGACTCCAGCGTGTGTACCACGTCTCCATCATGAAAATCGGCCGGCTGGTCGGCATCGCGCCGGACAGCGACGAGTGGCAGTCAATCGTCGAGGACACCGGCGAACTGGTCGAGGCATTCTTCGAGCGGGTCTGAGCGCGGGTCGACGGCCGCTCGCCCCGCACACCGGCCGGACACCTATTCGTCCGGAGTCCCAACCTGGCGTATGGAACTCTCCCCGAGCATCGTCCGCGAGTACGACCGGGCGGCCCCCGAGCCGTCGGAGACCGAGACGGCCACCTTCGCGCTGGGCTGTTTCTGGGGGCCGGACGCCCGGTTCGGCGCCCGGGCGGGCGTCGTCCGGACCCGGGTCGGCTACGCCGGCGGCACGCGCGCCGACCCCTCCTACCACGCGCTGGGCGACCACACCGAGGTCTTCCAGGCCGACTTCGACCCCGACCGGACGTCCTACCGCGAGCTACTGGTGGACGTCCTCCGGTCCCACGACCCGAACACCCGGGTGCGGAAGACCCAGTACCAGAACGTCGTCTTCGCGGCCACGCCGGCCCAACGGACGACGCTCGATACCGTCCTCGAGGAGCGCGGGCTCGACCCCGAGGCGATAGCGACCAGAGTCGAGCAGCTGGGTCGGTTCTACCCCGCCGAGGACTACCACCAGAAGCACAGCCTCCGTGGCACGCCCGGCCTCGAGAGCGTCTTCGAGGAGCTCGGCTACGACGACACCGACCTGCGGGAGTCGCCCGCAGCGACGACGTCGACGGGGAGCTGTCGGACGCGATGGGCCGGCAGATCGGCCCGCAGTAGGCGGTCCGTGGCCGGTCGTGGCCGTGGCCAGCCCCGACCGTGGTCGCGGCGAGAGGTCCCTCAGTCCCGGGGGCGACGTTCCGCGAGGGCGGCCAGCGCCGCGAGCGCGACGACGACGAGCACGTCGCCCAGCACGACACGCTCGTCCGGGTCATCAGTGCCGGGACCGCGAACAGGACGAACACCAGGTGGCGGGCGACGCGTCGCACGCTCCGTTAGTTCCGAAAAAAGCGAATAAATTTCGTGGATAAACGGGTATCACTGCCGGTCTCGACCGCTTCCGTCGCCGCGCTCAGCCGCCGAACAGCCGCCGGAAGACCCCCTGTTCTGAGAGCGCCCTGTAGAGGTAGAAACAGGGGAAGACGAGGAAGACGACCGACAGCACCACGACGAACAGCGCCGGCCCGGAGAGAAGCGCCGAGTGGGTCGAGGCTGGGAGCACGTCCGGGGGATGCGGCGACGGCGGCTTAACGGCTTCGAGAGCGGCCGGTGCCGCCCGCGCCGAACGCCGAGAGGTCGGCCTGGACGCCGGCGGCCATCGTCGACTTCCGCCGCAGGTCGGCCATCGAGACGGGCAGCTGCGGGGCCAGCTGCCGGACGGCGTCGTGGAACGTCTCCGCGACGGCGGGCTCGGCGTCGAAGGCGTTCCGCACGGATTCGCGTATCTGCCAGACGCCGACCGGCGCCCAGTACTCGTTGGTGGCGTGCCGGACCACGAACACCTTCGCCTGGCGGCCGCGGTCCGCTAGCTCCTCGAGGACGCCGAGCCGGGCCGCGTAGTAGGCGCCGGCGGTCTCGTCGACGTACTCCGTGCGGCCCTCGTAGCCCTCGCGGTCGGCGGCCATGTACAGCTGGCCGTCGGGGTCGGGGTTCCAGATGGAGCCCGGCGCCTTCAGCTCGAGCAGCTCGAACTCCCAGTCGCCCGGCGCCGCGACGATCCAGTAGTCGTTGCCGACGTAGCTGTTGTGCCACACCAGCGTCTCGCCGATGGTGGGCGCGTTGCGGATGGTCCCGCGGAGGTACTGGCCGACGGTGTCGTCGACGGCGGTGATGGACCACCGCGTCGGGACGAGCCGGCGGTTCTCGCCCCGCCCGAGCGCGCCGACCGACAGCACGTTGTTGACCTCGTAGACGTCGAAGCCGCGGCGGTAGAGGTACGTGATGGCGCCCTCGGCGCGCCAGTCGTCGTCCGAGAGCGTCTTCTCGACGGCGCGGGGGACGTGGGGGTTCTCCGTGAGGTGGGCGGCCTCGGCGCTGGCGCGGGGCCCACGCGGTGCGGCGATGTCCTCCAGCGAGCCGTCGAGGTCGAACCCCGGCGACTCCTCGAGCCCCAGCTCGACGTCGACCGGCCGGTCGGCGATGGCCACCTCGCGCTGCGTGCCGACGAAGCCGTCCCAGACGTCCTCGACGTCGACCGTCGAGCGGCGCGTGGAGTTCAGTAGGCCGGTCCGCTTCGCGAAGACGTCCTCGATGGAGAATCCCCGGCGGTACCACTCGCCGCTCGTCACGTAGGAGTCGGCCGCGTCCTCGTCGCCGACGGGCGCGAGCAGCCCCGTCGAGACGTCCGGGTACGACGACCGGCCGACGAAGACGGAGGGCGCCGTCGAGCCGACGACCGCGTCGTCCGAGAGCGCCTCGTCGAACCTGGTCCGGACAGACTCGAGGTGGTCGGTGATGGCGTAGGACTTCTCCTCGGCGAGCTTCCGCAGCTCGACGGACTCGTCGCGGTCGAGCCCGTCGACGTACTCGTCGAGCCGCATGTCGATTGTTTGTCGGGAACGAATAAATGCTGTTCGGCTGCGGTCGGTAGTGTTTGGATACGGATTGAGGAATCCAGAAAGCCCTCGGCACTCTCGACTCCCAGGACGCTTGCGTCGTCCGGGTTCGTCGAGAGCGCCTCGCCCTTTCAGTCCGCCAGGACCCGGCCGATCAGCCGGCAGAAACGGACTCACTGGACGATCCTTATCTGAATACCTCCTGCGGTCAGTGGAGACACCGGTCGAAAGCGTCGACGGTGCAGGCCTCGACGGCGTGGACTTGATCCGGACGAGTGCTGACGAAGAGCCGCTCCTCGGAGGCCGCGATTTTCGCCCGGTAACCGCTGTTCTTTTCGAGTCCGACGCCGCCGACCCGGTCGCCGGTCGCCGGGTCGAGCGCGACGATGCCGTCCTTCTCGTCGTCCCCCGAATAGCCGACACCGGCGTAGACCGCATCGCCCATCGGAACCGGGCGAGCGAGGGAGAGGGAGCCGGCCCCGGCGTAGCGCCACACCTCGTCGCCGGTGGCCGCATCCCGACAGACGATGACGTCGAGTTCCTCCCGGCAGTAGATGCGACCGTCGGCAGCAGCTATCCGCCGCCCGAGCCACTCGCCGTCGCCGACTTGCCGCCACGCGACCTCGCCCGTCGTGGCATCCAAGGCCCGAATTCCCGAGCGGTCGTCCTCGCCCCGCTCGGTCGCGACGAACACCGCGTCGTCGGCGACCGTCGGTGGTCCCGCGGCCGGCACCTCTCTCAGCCACTCGACCTCGCCGCTGTCGGCCGCCAGCGCGACGACGCCGGTCTCCAGCATCGAGAGGTAGACCGTCCCCTCGGCGTATGCGACCGAGTACGTCCACCCGAACCGACCCGTCCGCGGAACCTCGTACCGCCACCGGAGTTCGCCCGACGCGTCGTCGATGGCCAACAGACCCTCCGGGGCCGGGGTGTCCTCCGTTGTACTGGCGGTCGGTGCGAACACCGTGTCTCCGACGACCACGGAGTGGCCGGCGTTGTGGATCGTGCTCTGTGGCTGGCCGTCGACGGGTCGGTGCCAGCGCTCCTCTCCGTCGAGCGTGTAGCTGTGGACGCCGTCGTAGGCGACCAGGTACGCTGCCCCGCCCGAGACGACGAGGGAGTCGGGCAGCAACCAGTTCGAACCTCCGTCTGCCGGTCCCGTAGTAACCCTCACGTCCCGGAGACGGTCGCCGTCCGCGGCGTCGAAGACGCTGAACCCGACGGTCCCGTCGCCGCCGACGCCATCGTCGGCCGTGCCGACGTACACTCGCCCGTCGACGACGACGGGCGTCTGGCGGTTGTAGCCGTCCGGCACCGGCGCGGTCCAGGCCGTCGTGAGCGACCCCCCCGGCCCGTCGCGGTCGGTCACATCGCCCGTGTTCCGTCGGTCGTAGCCCGCTCTGGGCCACTCGCCCGACACCGTCTCGTCGGTGCACCCGGCGAGGCCGACGAGGCTCCCCGCGGCGATG
>PXQM01000144.1 GCA_003021325.1 Halobacteriales archaeon QH_10_70_21 | reverse complement strand
TATGACCACCTCGAGCGCTCCCGGGAAGGTGTACCTCTTCGGCGAGCACGCCGTCGTCTACGGCGAACCGGCCGTCCCCTGCGCCATCGAGCGCCGGGCGACGGTGACGGCCGAGGCCCGCGACGACGACCGTCTCAGGGTCCGGGCCGACGACCTCACGCTCGACGGCTTCACGGTCACCTGGGGCGGCGACGCCGGTGCCCGCCCGGACGTGGACGTCCCGACGCCGCTGGTCGAGGCGGCGATGGGCTACATCAACGGCGCCGTCGAACAGGCCCGCGACGCCGCCGACGCCCCGGAGACTGGCTTCGACGTGACCATCGCGAGCGAGATTCCCCTCGGTGCGGGGCTCGGCTCCTCGGCGGCGGTGGTCGTCGCCTGCATCGACGCTGCGACGCGGGAACTGGGCGTCGAACTCGACCCCCAGGAGGTCGCCGACCGCGCCTTCCGGGTCGAGTACGAGGTCCAGGACGGAGAGGCCTCCCGTGCCGACACGTTCTGCTCGGCGATGGGTGGTGCCGTCCACGTGCGAGGCGACGAGTGTCGGCGGCTCTCGGACGTGCCGAATCTGCCCTTCGTCGTCGGGTACGACGGCGGTACCGGCGACACCGGGGCGCTCGTCGCGGGCGTTCGCGCGCTGAAGGAGGAGTACGGCTTCGCGGCAGACACCGTCGAGGCCATCGGCGACATCGTGCGTCGGGGTGAGCGCGCGCTGGACGACGGCGACGTCGAGGAGGTGGGCCGGCTGATGGACTTCAACCACGGTCTGTTGTCGGCGCTCGGCGTCTCCTCGCGGTCCCTGGACGCGATGGTCTGGGCGGCCAGGGAGGCCGACGCGCTCGGCGCGAAGCTGACCGGCGCCGGCGGCGGAGGCTGCATCGTTGCCCTCGACCGGACCGAGCAGACCCACACCGCACTGCAGTACACGCCGGGCTGCGAGGAGGCGTTCCGGGCCGAACTCGACACCGACGGCGTCCGGGCCGAGCGATGACGACCGTGCTGAAGCTGGGCGGGAGCGTCATCACCGAGAAGGACGAGCCCGAGACGGTCGACGACGTGGCCCTCGAGCGGGCGGCCCGGGCGCTCGCCGGCCGGGACGGTATCGTCGTCGTCCACGGTGGCGGAAGCTTCGGCCACCACCACGCCGACCGGTACGGCGTCTCCACGACGGCCGGGACCCACGACCCGGCGGGAATCCGGGCTATCCACGGCGCGATGAAGCGCCTCAACGCGACGGTCGTCGACGCGCTCGCGGACGTCGACGTCCCGGCGCTGCCCGTTCACCCGATGTCGGCCGCCCACCGCGAGGCGGACGGAACCCTGACCCTGCCGACCGGACAGGTCGGGGCGATGCTCGCCGAGGGATTCGTGCCTGTCCTCCACGGCGACGGCGTCGTCCGCGCCGGCGAGGGTGCGACGGTGCTGTCGGGCGACGAACTCGTCGTCGTGCTGGCGACGGTGCTTGGGGCCGACCGCGTCGGGGTCTGCTCCGCCGTCCCCGGCGTCTACGACGACAGCGGGACGGTCGTCGACCGAATCGGGTCCTTCGATGAGGTGGCCGGCGCGCTCGGCGACAGCGACGCCACCGACGTCAGCGGCGGGATGGCCGGGAAGGTTCGAGAACTGCTCGACCTCGAGGCGCCCGCACACGTCTTCGACCTCGCGGGACTTGCGGCGTTCCTCGACGGCGAGAACCCCGGGACGCGAATCGACTGAACCTTTTTGTGCCATGCCGGGACCAGACGCCCCCGTGTTCGAGAGAGCCGCCCGGGCGCATCTCGCGGGAGCGCGGTGCAGTGCGTCCGGGACCCGCCGCGCACCGCAGCGTGGCGTCGCACCGCCTGTCAGCCCCACTCGAGTTCCGCCGACAGGGCCGCCTGTCACAGAAGGTCTCGACCTGCGAGAGACCGGCGTCGCCGTACTCCTCGGGGATGGTGCCACCGACGAGCCCCGTCTCGACCGCCTTCTCCCACACCGCCTCTGGCCACTCGCCGGTCTCCTCGTGGTGCCGTGCGACGGGAGCGATCTCCGTCTCGGCGAACTCCCGCGCCGTCCGCTTGACGGCCCGCTCCTGCTCGGAGAGCGTGAAGTCGACCATACTGCCTCCATGCGACCCGGCCGCAAATACGTGCGGGAAGCGGCCCCGGCATCGCATGCGGACGGCGGGAGAAACACTGATAACATTTCACATGCTAACGGACGATTATGAATTTTGCGACCTACGCGGACACGATGGCGCGGAACTACCCGGAGCGACCCGCGATGTCGGACCGCACGCGCGAGGTGACCTTCGCCGAACTCTCCGGCGAGGTGGACGCCGTCGCCAACGCCCTCGAGGACCTGGGCGTCGACGCCGGGGACCGCGTCGCGCTGTACCTGCCAAACAGCATCGCGTTCATGACGAGCTACCTGGGGGCGATGAAGCGGGGTGCCATCCCGTTCCCAATCAACATGCGGTTCCAGGGCGAGGAGGTACGGTACGTCCTCGACGACTCCGAGGCCGTCGCGGTCGTGACCCACGGCCAGTTCGAGGACGTCATCGCGGAGCTCGACGTCCCGTCGGTCGAGCACCTCGTCGTCGCCGACGGCGACCGGGGGCACAGCTACCGCGACCTCGTCGGCGCGGCCGACAAGCGGTACGATGCCCACCCGCGCAAGGAGGACGAACTCGCCGAACTGGTCTACACGAGCGGGACCACCGGCCGGCCGAAGGGCGTCAAACACACCCACCGGAACCTGCAGGCGAACGCTCGCGGGCTGGTGGAGGCGATGGGATGGTCCCAGCACACGGTCACGCTGACCGTCTGCCCGCTGTTCCACGTCTCGGGACTGAACGTCACGACGACGCCGCTTTTGACCGTCGGCGCCGAGAACCACTTCCTGCCCCAGTGGGACCCGGAGACGGCGCTGGAGACGATGGCAGTCCGTGACGTCACCTACGCGTTCTTCATCCCGACGATGGTCATCGACATGCTCGAACACGGCGTCGAGGGCTACGACCTCTCGGCGCTGGAGGAAATCGGCGTCGGCGGGTCGCCCATGCCGAAGGAGCGCATCGAGACCGTCGAGGAGGCCTTCGACGTGACGCTTCTGGAGGGGTACGGCATGACCGAGACCACGCCGCTTGCGGCCATCAACCGCCCGGACCAGGCGGTTCGGAAGGCCGGCAGCATCGGTCCGCCGGCCTACGAGGTCGTCGACGTCCGCATCGAGGACCCCGAGACGGGCGAGACGGTCGGCACCGACGAGAAGGGCGAACTGCTGTGGCACGGCGACACCGTCACCCCCGGCTACTACGGGATGCCGGCGAAGAACGAGGAGGCGTTCGTCGAGCGCGATGGCAAGCGGTGGCTCCGGTCGGGCGACATCGCGCGGATGGACGAGGACGGCCACCTGTTCGTCGAGGACCGAATCGACGACATGATAATCACCGGCGGGGAGAACGTCTACCCCCGCGAGATCGAGGACGTCATCTACGAACTCGACGGCGTCGTCGAGGTCGGCGTCATCGGAACGCCCCACGACCGCCTCGGGGAGACGGTGACCGCGGTCGTGGTGGCTGAAGACGAGGTGACGGCCGACGACGTCGAGGCGCACTGCCGCGAGCGGCTGACCGACCACAAGGTCCCGCGCCGCATCGAGTTCGTCGAGGAACTGCCGAAGACCTCGACCCGCAAGATCGACAAGGTGTCGCTCCGCGAGGAGTTCTGACGGCCGGTGCGCGCCGAAGTTGTCAGGAGCCTCCGACCCCTGTTCTCGCGCTTTCGGGCGTCTCGATGACTCGTTCGGCGTCCGTCCCGGTCGGGAACTCGCCGTCGAAACGGAGCGGAACAGCGCCGTCTCGAGGACCGTCGGGACCAGCAGGTGCGCCGCCGTTCCCGGGACGAACCCGCCGACCGCGACGAGCAGCGGGAGGGTGAACGGGCCGAGCAGTGGAAGGCTGGGGCTGCGGCCGAAAACCGCCGCCGCAAATAGCACGACTGCCAGCAGGATACCACCCCACGTGAGCGCCATCCCGGTGGCCTTGGTGCCGACAGCGAGCGCCAGGCCACGCTCCCACCTTTCCTCGACGGACTGCAGGACGGCCTCGAGGGTCCGGCCGACCGGGTGCTCCGTGGTCGCGATGAGTGGAACGGCCAACAGGCTCGCCACCTCGTAGCTCCGGGGTCCCGCGGCACCGAGCACGCGGCCGACGCGCCCGAACGTCGAGAGCCACCGCTGGAAGTAGACCGAAACGATTCCGAGGACTGCGACCGGGGCGACCCGTTTCGGTCCGGCGAGCGCCACGCGGGGGCCCGAGAACGGGACCGGTCGGGTGCCCTCGAACGCCTCGTTGATTTCGTAGCACATCGCGACCTGGAGGACGCAGAAGACGAGACAGCAGAGCAGCATCGCCGTGAGGAACGCGAACGCGAGCGTGACGGTCGAAAGGCCGAATAGCGTCCAGAGAACGACGTACGGCGCCGCCAGTGCCCCGAGAACCGAGAGCGGGACACGGACGCTGTAGAGGGCGAGCTGCGGAACGCCCCGGAGGACGCCCATGGTGGCGGCAGTGAGCCGGCGGTCCGACGAGAGACCCATCAGCGAACCACGGCCGTCCGGCCGAGCGGCGGTCGGTCGCGGCGAGCAGTTCGCACGTCCTGCGGCGGCTGGCTCTCGGTCACGGTGCGGCCTGGTCCCGTCTTCCGTCATAAACGTTCGGCAACCGACGAGACTCGGCGCCAACCCCCCGCTCGCGACCGGAAGCGATAACCGGATGCCAGCCCAGGCGACGGCCATGTCGAAGGAGTGGCCAGCAACGCCGGACAGCACCGACGTCTTCGCCGACGCTCATGGTACAGAACGCCGTCCCATCGAGGATTGTCCCGACGACGGCCCGCCAGCCGTTCGCCGAGAGGTCCTCCAGCGGCGTCAGGAAGTTCGCACCCGCGTTGTTCACCAGGATACTGATGTCCCCCAGTTCCTTCAGCACGGTGCCCCGCATCGCGTCGACCTCGTCCCTCTCGCGGACGTCGACCGTCGTCGCACAGGCGTCCTGTCCCTTCGCCTCGATCTCCGCCGCGACCGGTTCGAGGTGGTCCATGTCCCGGGACGCGACCGCCACGTCGGCGCCGTGGTCGGCGAACACCAGCGCCATCTCCTCGCCGATGCCGGTGCCACCGCCGGTGAC
>PXQM01000143.1 GCA_003021325.1 Halobacteriales archaeon QH_10_70_21 | reverse complement strand
TCGGCGACTGCACCCGGCCGACGGAGATGAAGTCGTCGCCGAGCTGGCCGGCCGACAGCGACAGAAACCGGGTCAGCGCCGCCCCCCACAGCAGGTCGATGACCTGCCGGGCCTCGCCGGCCGCCGCCAGGTCGAAGTCCAGCTCGTCGGGGTTCGCGAAGGCGCTCTTCACCTCGGTCCGGGTAATCGACGAAAAGCGCACCCGGCGGATGGGCACGTCGGCCACCTCGTCGATGAGCTCGTAGGCCTCCTTGCCGATGAGCTCGCCCTCTCGGTCGTAGTCGGTCGCGATGACCGCCTCGTCGGCCGCCCCGGCCAGCTCCTGGAGCGTCCGGACGATGTTCTCCTGGGTCGGCTCCTTGACGACGTCCGCGTCGACAAGCTCGACAGGCTGGACGTCCCGCCAGTCGGCGTACTCCGGCGGGAAGTCGACGCCGACGACGTGTCCCGAGAGGCCGACGCAGCGCGTCTCGCCCCACCGATACACGTTGACGCCGTTGCGCCGCTCGACGGACGCGCCGCCGTCCGACAGAATGTCCGCGATGCGGCGGGCGGCGTTGTCCTTCTCGGTGACGATGAGTTCCACGTTGGGTCCGGGTACGCCGACTCCGGCTTTCAACCTTTCGTCGTCGAACGGGAAACCCGCAGGAAGGGGCGTCAACGCGGGCGTGAGCGTGCGGCTGCACCCGGCTCGTGCGCGGACGACCACGTGGCGAGGCCGTCGCCCTGCTTCCGGCACCTTCCTCCGGGCCGTCGCCCGCTTCCGGCATCCTCTTTGACGCGCGGGCCCGAGCGCGGGTATGGAGGAATCCGCCGCCAGGAAACTCCGCTTCCTCGCGCTGCAGGTCGTCGGCGCCGTCGCCACCATCCACCTCGTCGTCGGCGTCGCCGAACTGCTCCGGTTCGCCAGCGGCGGGCTCTTGGCGCGGTACCTCACGAGCGACCAGCTGCTCTCGCAGCCGGAGCCGTGGCTGTTCACCCTGTCGGCGCTGGCCATCCTCGGCGGCGTCCTCGCGGTCGCGTTCGGCCGCCTGGGCTACCGCCGGGCGTACCTGCTGGGCGCGGCGGCGATGGCCACGTACGTCGTCGGCTGGCTGGCCTGGCACTCCGTGCTCGGGCACGGCATCGGCGGCGGCGAGGTCACGGCCGCCGACAACACCCACCGGGGGCTCGTCGACGTCGTCGCCTCCCACTACGTCGACCCGCTGGTCGGGGCCACCACCGGTGCCGACCAGCCCGGCCGGACGACGCTGGCAGCCGTCTCGAAGACGCTCGAGGCCCTCGCAATCGCGCTGCTCGGAACGCTCCTCTTCGTCGACCCGGGGGTCGAGGACCCCGACAATCCCGTCGCCGGAATGGCCGAGGACGCCACCCGGGAGTGACCAGGCGGAGCCGGTCGCGCACACGGTTCCGCGCGGGAGGCTACCCCCCGTCTTGGCGGTGTGCGTCGGTTTCCGGGTCCGTTAGGGCCCCATTATCCGGTGTCAAAACCAATACTTTTTTGTATTTAAGGTAAATCGGTTGGGAATAGATTCCGGCAGTATTCACCATGTCAGACAAAGAGCGTACTTTTCCGACGGACCGACGCAGAGTACTCCAGGGGCTCGGTGTTGCGGGGGTAGTCAGTCTCGCCGGCTGTGCCGGCAACGGCAACGGCAACGGCGAGGACACCGAGACGGGCAACGGCGACGGCAACATGACCGAGGGCAACGGCAACGGCGACGCCGAACCCAGCGGCGGCAAGCTGACCTTCGCCCAGGCCAAGAGCCCCATCGAGTTCGACCCGGTCGTGCTGAACGACGTGCCCTCGGCGCAGGTCGCAGACCAGATCTTCGAGGGGCTCTACGAGTACGACGAGGGTACCGGCCACCGCCCCCAGCTCGCGACGGGCGAACCCGAGGTGTCCCGAGAGGGGACCCGCTGGGTCGTCGAAATCGAGGACGCGGCGACGTTCCAGAACGGCGACCCGGTGACCGCTGAGGACGTCAAGTACTCGTTCAACGCCCTCGTCGACGAGGAGACGGAGAACGCGAGCGAGGTCAACATGGTCGACACCATCGAGGTCGTCGACGAGAATACGGTCCAGATGGACCTCTCGTTCGCCTACGGGGCGTTCCGGCACACGCTGCACCGGGGCATCGTGCCGAAGTCGGTCCGCGAGGAGACCAAACAGACGTTCGGCGAAGAGGAGACCCCCTCGGGCGAGGAGGACATCTTCCGGTTCAACCCCGTCGGCTCCGGGCCGTTCAAGTTCGAGGACTGGACCGAGGGCGACTTCACGCTCCTGTCGCGCAACGAGGACTACTGGGGCGACCAGACCCCGACCCTCGCCGAGATCGAGTTCGTCCCCGTCACCGAGCCGACGACCCGCATCACGACGCTGGAGAACGGCGAGAACGACATCGTCACCGACATCCCGCCGGACCTCTGGAGCACCGTCGAGAACAGCGACAACGCGTCGATCGACGACTCGGCCGGCATCGGGTACTTCTACCTCGCGATGAACTGCGCGGAGGGCCCGACCACCGACCCGGCGGTCCGGGAGGCCGTCGACTACGTCTTCAGCATGGACACGGCGGTCGAGAACTTCGTCGAGCCGACCGGCGTCCGGCAGTACAGCCCGGTGCCGGAGTCCATCGCCAACGAGTGGGAGTTCCCGCTCGACGAGTGGCAGCAGATCCCCCACGACAAGGACGTCGACCAGGCGGCGTCGCTGCTCGAGGAGGCCGGCGTACCCCAGGACTACGGCTTCCGGATCATCGTGCCGCCGGACAACAAGCGCGAGCAGCTCGGCATCACCGTCTCCAACGGCCTCCAGGAGGCCGGCTGGGACGCCAGCGTCCAGCGGCTCGACTGGCCGACGTTCCTCGACGCGTACGTCACGGGCAGCGAGGACGACTACAACATGTACACCCTCGGGTGGTCCGGGCTGCCGGACCCGGCGTCGTTCACCTACCCGCTGTTGAGCCGGGCCGACGACGCCCTGGGCGTCACCAACGGGAGCTACTTCGGCGACAACAGCGAGGCCGGCAAGGAGGCCTCCGACCAGTTCATCGAGGCCCGGGAGACCGCCGACCGCGACGCCCGTCGGGAGCTCTACATCGAGGGCATCACGACCGTCCTCGAGGAGCGGGCGCATATACCCTCGTACAACCTCAAGGAGAGCTACGGCGTCAACAACCGGGTCAGCGGCTTCACGTCGCACCCGGCCGCCGGCTTCAAGATCTTCGAGGGGCTCTACGAGTACGACGAGGGTACCGGCCACCGCCCCCAGCTCGCGACGGGCGAACCCGAGGTGTC
>PXQM01000142.1:3561-4567 GCA_003021325.1 Halobacteriales archaeon QH_10_70_21 | reverse complement strand
CTACGCCGTCGAGGCCAAGTCGTCGGCCGGCGACCCCATCTACCTGACCGGCGAGGAGATCGAGGCGCTGGTGTACTTCGCGCGGAACTTCGGCGCCAAGCCCCGCGTCGCCGTCCGGTTCGACCGCGAGGACTGGTACTTCTTCCACCCCGGCGACCTCTACACCACCGACGGGGGCAACTACCGCGTCAAGAAGGAGACTGCCCTCGCCGAGGGCGAGGACTTCGCGGAGTTCGTCGGCGACTCCCGGAAGGTGACCCTCGACGAGATCGCGGTCGACGACGCCGGCCCCGACCGGGAGGTGCTCGAGGCGCTCGCGCGCGGCGACCTCCCCGTCGACGAGGCCGCCGAGATGCTCTGATACGGCCCCAGTGATTCGGCTCCGCCCGGGCGCCGGCGGTCGGTCGCGTCACCGCCCGGAACCGCACGCGGAGGACGGGCCCGCGGAACGTGGTCACGGCGGGCGATACGAACCGCGCGACATCCGGCACCACTACTTTATATCATGAACGTCCATTGAGGTACACCGATGACTCGCGAGTGTATGGACTGCGGCAACCGGGCGGCCGATTCGGTCGGCCGGATGTGCCCCACCTGTGGTGGGCCGATGGAGGACAAACTGATGTACCGGGTGGTCTGCGAGGCGTGCAGCGGCGTCGGCGTCCACGAGAAGCGGGAGGGTGCCGAGGGCCTGGCGAGACGTCACATCGAGGAGACGGGCCACGACTGCGAGATAGCGGTCATGGACCCCTGATACGGACCGCTGTACCGATTCGCCGGTCGTCGCCAGTGGTGGGGGGCGGCGACGGCCGGCAAGAGACTACACGGATCCGTGTGACTCATTCGACGAGCATCTGGTCGCGGACCGAGAGCCGCGAGTACGGGAAGGCGTAGCGCCGCCGCTCGTCGAGACCGGCGTCGGGGTCACCGTCGAACGGGTAGACCACCTCGACGACGGGGTCGTCGGCGGGATAGCCGTCGTTGGCCGGGTAGTTGGCGACCGTGC
>PXQM01000142.1:0-3321 GCA_003021325.1 Halobacteriales archaeon QH_10_70_21 | reverse complement strand
CCTCGAGCCGGCCGGTGTCGGGCGCCAGCGGGCGCCGACGCGGGGAGTCCGATGACGCGGCTGTGTGTTCGGGGTGCGTCATTCCAGTCGAAACGTAGGGGCCCGACGCTTATTAGCCGTGCGACCGTTCACGGCTCTTCGACCGTGTTCACGCCGTTTCACCCCACGTTTCGGGTCCGTTCGACGCCGTCGAAAACACGACCCGCACCGACGGTTGGCCGGACGCCCACCGTCGGCAGTTCCGGCGATGTGGCCGGACGCCTCGACGCCGGCGGTACTGCGGCCGGACACCGCGCGGACCCGGTAATCGGTCCGTAATTTTGATATTTCTGTTGTGTGATGCCACCCTGTGGTATGAGGGGTGGTGCCGAAGCTACTCAGTGTCGTATCGACCCGAAAACGGACGCGGTTTCGCGGGTGGAACGGTCCCGACGCTCGAGGAGGTGGGTAGTGTGACGTCCCGACGGCGGCTCTCTGCCGTGGCGCTGTCGGTCGCCCTCACCGTGAGCCTCGCGCTCGGCGTCGCGGCACAGGAACTGCCACCGGAACAGCCCCCTCAAGAGGGAATAATCCCCGCCGGCGGTGACCTCTCGACAGAGGATATCATCGTCCCAAGCTCTCAGGACGAAGTCTCTGAACTCACCGTCGAGTACACCGCCCCGGACGCTCGGCGATTCGTGTTCGTCGTGATCACCGATGAACCGGTCGGAGAGCCGCCGGTGGACCTATCGACGGTTCGAGGCGCAGAGGAGGTCGTTCCGGGTAGTTCGGGTGCCGTCGATGTGTCGCTCAACTTCCAGGAAGGCGGGGGCCCCTACACTGAAGACGGTGAGGCGTACATCTACCTGTCTCCTGACCCGTGCTGTCTGTACGGAGACGAATCCGGCGATATAATCGTCGAACAAATCGACATCCGGTTCGAGGATGACGACGAGCCGACGCTCTCGGACGTCGCGGTGAACGCCGAGTCCGACAGCGGCGACGACGGCGGGACGGACGCCAGCGCCGAGGCCGGCGAAATCACCATGACCGTCGAGAGCGAGGAGACCCCCGTGAACATGGAGGTCGTCGTCGAGGGACCCAACGACACGACGACGCTCACTCGCGAGGACGTCAGCGGCGACAGCTTCGAAGGCTACGAGTCGACCGTCGAGCCCGAGGAACCGGGCGAGTACACCGTCACGATTGAGCAGGCCCGGACGGCCGGCAACGACGACCTCCTCGAGGAGACCGGCGAGATAACCCGGACGGTCACGATCGAGGGTGACAACGAGACCGACGCGACGAACGGGACGGCAGCCGGAAACGGGACCGACGCCGACCCCGACGTCAGCCGCGAGCGGCCGGCGTGTACGAGCGCCGACCCGCCCGACGAGGTGACCGTCGACGGCGAGGACGTGTCGACGGTGCCGCCCGTCGAGTCGGCCGACGCCGAGCGGCTGGAGACGACGACCGCCGAGGTCGACGGCGAACAGCGCCGCGTCCAACTGATCGACACTACCGGCGACGGCACTGCCGACCTCGCGGTCGTCGACCGTGACGGCGACGGCGACCTCGACCCCACCTGCGGGCAGTTCCGGACGGTCAATCCGAACCTCGAGTGGGAGTCCTGGGAGGACGCGGTCGCCTGAGACGGCTACGGCCGGACGCCGTCTCACCGGTTCCGCTCGCAATCAGGGACGCCGACCGGCGACCGCTCGAACCGCGGCGTCGCGCACCAGCCGTCCGTCGGCGCGGGCGGGCGGGTTCGAAGCCCTTTTGCCGGCAACAGTCGCACGGACGTGCATGGACCGTGATGCCGCCGTCGAGGCCGCAGTCGCGTTCGTCGGCGTCGCGACGCTCGCCGTGATCATCATCTGGATCGGCCGTACCTACGGCGAGAGCGGGCTCTCCCCGGACGGCGGACTCGCGCTCGTCGGCGGAATCGCCTTCTTTCTCGTGTTCATGTCCGCCATCGGGCTCGGTCTGTCGCGGCGCTACTGAGCGCGCCAGTCGACGACCCGGTCGTCGGGGGTCCGCTCGAGCTTCGCCTCGTAGTAGGACAGCGGGTGCGGAATCGTCTCACAAAGGTCGTCCCTGTCCACGCAGTCGCCGTACTCGACCATCACGGCACACGACGGCGGCGCGGCGACGGCACCGTCCTCGTCGCGGAGCCGCTCGACCTGGGACGCGATGGCGTCGGCGGCCGCTCCGGAGACATCGCACAGCTCCGTTATCCCCTCGGCCTCGAGGCCGGCGGCCGCGAGGAACGACACCAGCGCGAACCGGGAGTGGATGGGCAGGCTCTCGCCGTCGCGGACCCGCGAGAGGAGCGCCCGCATGCACGGGGGAAAGAGGCCGGGCGCGGCCGTCTCGAATGACGTCGGCGGGTCGACGTCGGCGACGCTGCGCCGTATCGCGGTCAGTTCGGCCTCGAGGTGGTCGGCGACGGCGTCCGGGACCGACAGCGGCAGCCCCTCGGCGACCCGGCGGCGGACGGCCTCCCGGAGCATCGTGTACAGCTCCGGCCGGTCGACCGGGACCGTCCCGTCGGCCAGCGGGCGCGTGACCAGCCGCCACTCGTCGCCGTCCAGCGAGGCCACGAGCCGGAGGTAGGCGGTGACGGCGACGTCGAACCGGCCGTCGCCGGCGGGCTCGACCCGGCCGCCGAGGTCAAAGTCCGCCAGCAGCCGCTCGAGGGTGAGCCGGTCCTCGCCCGCGCTCTTCAGTTCGATGTCGGCCTCGAAGTCGGAGACGAACCGCTCGCGGGCGGTGGCGGCCTCGGCGGCGGCGTACTTCTCGACCGCGCCTGGCACGTCCAGCAGGGAGACGAGGACGCGCGCGACCGGGTACGAGAGCAGTTCGGCGCGGTCGCTGTAGGCCCGCGGCTCCTCGGTCTCGGTGGTCCCCTCCAGCAGGGCGCGCTGGACCCGTTCGCGGCCGCGCTCGACGGCCGGCCCGCCGGCCGCGACCAGCGAGGCCAGGTCGACGTCGGCGGCCTCGACGGCCTCCCTCGAGAGCCCGAGGAACGGGTACCGGGCGTGGAGCCGCTCCATACCACCCGGTACCGCGGCAGCGCCGATAAACGCACCGACCCGGACGTCGTCGCGGTGCCCGCCGGCGTCTCAATCGGCCTCTCCGGTGGAGCCCCGGCCCGCTTGAGGGGAGCGACGCCGGAGCAGCGAGCCGGCGATGGCCAGCACCGCGACGAGCCACAGACCGACGACCGCGTAGTGGTAGCGGAGGGCGGCCTGCAGCGTCGCCGCCGTGAGCGTGACGTCGCCGAACAGCGCGACCGCCAGCGGCTCGCCGACGACCGGTACCCCGAGAACCATCTCGAGG
>PXQM01000141.1 GCA_003021325.1 Halobacteriales archaeon QH_10_70_21 | reverse complement strand
CCCACGCGTCGGGGAGGGCCGCCTCGGTGCTACGCGTCTCACTCGTCTCGAACCGGTCGTTGGACTCCATCCTGGCTTCGCCTCGTGCCACCGTTGCACACGGGTATTAAAAAGGAGTTGTGACAAACGTTTCCAAACGGCAGGGTACCCGGGGTGTCGTGCGACCCGTGAGCCGCCCAGGCCACGGTCGGGCCGGGGGGCTCGGTGACCGGAGTGCGCCCGGCTCGCGGGTCGCTGCGCTCCCCGCTCGTCAATCCGCAGCCTCGCTCTGCTCGGCTACGGCACGCGCCTCCTCGACGCTCTTGCCGTCCCGCAGCAGCGCCTCGACGAAGAACTCGCCGGCCTTGAACGACGACCGCACCATCGGCCCTGAGGCGCAGTAGAGGAAGCCGAACTCCTCCTCGGCGACCGTCTTCCAGACGTCGAACTTGTCGGGGTGGACGTAGTCGAACACCTCCAGGTGCGAACGGGAGGGCTGGAGGTACTGCCCGAACGTGACGATGTCGACGCCGACCTCCCGGAGGTCCCCCAGCGTCCGGTAGACCTCGTGGTCGTACTCGCCGACCCCGAGCATGAGGCTGGTCTTGGCGTAGACGTCGGACTCGCGTTTCACCTGCTCGAGCACGCCGAGGGACTGCTCGTAGCCGGCCCGGCGGTCCCGGACGGGCCACTGGAGCCGCTCGACCGTCTCGACGTTGTGCGCGATGACGTCCGGGCCGGCGTCGATTATTCGCCGCACGTCGTCGGGGGCGCCCTGGAAGTCCGGGATGAGCGTCTCGACGAGAATCGAGGGGTCCCGGCGCTTGATTTCGCGGATGGTCTCGGCGAAGTGGCCGGCGCCGCCGTCGGCGAGGTCGTCGCGGTCCACGGAGGTCAACACGACGTACTCGAGCCCGATCTCGGCGACGGCCTCGGCGACGTTGGCGGGTTCGTCGGGGTCCAGCGGCTCCATGCCACCCGTCTCGACGTCGCAGAAGTTACAACCCCGCGAACACCGGTCCCCCATCAGCATGAACGTCGCCGTGCCCGGCCCGTTGCGCCCGCTCCAGCAGTCGCCGAGGTTGGGACAGTTGGCCTCCTCACAGACCGTATGGAGGTTCCGGTCCCGCAGCGTCTCCTTGATCTCGGCGAACCGCTCGCCGCTCGGCGGGCGCGACTTGAGCCACTCCGGCTTGCGGCGCCGACTGCTCATACACCATCGTTCGCCTCCGGCGACAAAAGCGTGCGGTTGTGTCGGCAGTAGTGGCTAGTTTCCGATCCACAATTACTTTATATTTGTCGCTCGACGTCGGGAGCGATGGGGGTGTTTGACGTCTCGCTGGAGGACATCACCGACGGACCGATAGCGCCGGCGCTCGTCCTCCTGTCGCTGCCGCTCGTCGTCCAGAACCTCGTCCACGTCGCCAACCAGCTGGTCGACACCTTCTGGCTGGGCCGGCTCGGCGAGGCGCCGGTCGCCGCCGTCGGGCTGAACTTCCCGCTCGTGGCGAGCCTCTTCGGCGTCGTCATGACCGCGACGGTCGGCACCCAGATACTCGTCGCACAGCGGGTCGGCGCCGACGCCGAGGCGGCCGCACGCCGGGTGACCGTCAACGGCGTCGGCCTCGCCTTCGGGCTCGGCGTCCTCCTCGTCGGCGCCGTCGTCGTCGCCGGACCGCTCCTCGTCAGGACGCTCGCGTCCGACCCGATGGTCGGGCCGCTGGCCGTCGCCTACCTCCTCGTGTGGGTCTGGTTCTTTCCGCTGGCCGCCGCGAGCGACGCCCTCGAGCGCGGCTTCATCGGCTGGGGCGACACCAGGGTCGCCCTCCGCATCAACCTCGCGACCGTCTGCGTGAACATCGCGCTGGACCCGTTTCTCATCCTCGGAATCGGACCCGTTCCCGGGCTGGGCGTCCGGGGCGCCGCGCTCGCGACCGGTATCGGCTACGCGGTCGGGTTCGCGGTCGCCCTCATCTCGGCGCTCGGGCTCCGCGAGTCGCTCGCGCTGTCGGTCGACGACCTCGAGCCCTCGCGGGATGACCTCCGGGAGCTCGTCGACGTCGGCCTCCCCATCTCGGGCAAGCGGCTCGCCGGCCAGTCCGCCAGGGTCGTCATCGTCGGCGCCGTGGCCATCGTCGGCGGCGCCCCGGGGCTGGCCGCCTACACCGTCGGCGCCCGGGTCGCCACCATCGCCTTCGTTCCGGCCGCCGGATTCGGCAGCGCCACGCAGAGCATGGTCGGCCAGAACCTCGGCGCCGGCCGCCTCGACCGCGCCCACGGCACCATCCGGGTCGGCGTCGCCATCGCCGGCGGCGTCCTCCTCGCCGTCGGGGCGGGCCAGTGGCTCGCCCCCGGGCTGCTCGCGGCCCTGTTCGTCCCCACCTTCGACGGCCCCGGCTTCGAGTTCACGGTCGACTACCTGCGGATACTCGCCTACAGCTACTGGGCGATGGGCGTCTCGGCGGTGCTTTTGGCCGCGTTCAACGGCGCCTCCCGGACCCGCGTCAGCTTCGTCGTCGACCTGCTGAAGTACTGGGGGGTGCGCATCCCCGTCGCGGCTGCCGCGCTCCCGGCTGCGGCGTTCGTCGTCTCGGGCGTCGAACTCGGTGGCCTCGGGCTTGGCCTCGGCGCCATCTTCTGGGCGGTCACCGGGTCGAACGTCCTCACCGCGGTCTGCGTCGGCGGGTACTACCTGGTGCGCCACGAGCGCATGTTCGCGAAGGCGGCCGACGAGGCGTCGGAGCCGACGGCGGACTGAGCCCCGGCGCGGGTCGTTCCCGGCGGCGGAGCCGTAGCGTCGACCGGTGGACGGCCGGACGGGGCTGAAAACGACCTCGGGTAGCTACCGGCCGACCCACCGGAGCAACAGTAGCGTCCCCTCGAACAGCCCGATCATCGTCGCCGCGACCATGATGGGCGCCATGCCGGTCGGGTCGGGGCTGAACAGGAACGCGATTCCGAGGAACGCACCCCAGAAGTAGAGCCGCTTGTCGACCAGCCAGGCCCGCGTCGTCAGTCCCATCATGATGGCGAGCATGACGAACAGCGGTATCTGGAAGACGGCGGCGAACAGCCCCATCATCAGGACGATGAGGTCGAACGTGTCCGTCAGCGCGAAGGCGATGGTCGCGGCGTCCTTCGAGTACGTCAGGAAGTACGTGAAGATGGCCGGCAGGATGAGGAAGTACGCGAACAGCACGCCGATGGCCGCCAGCACGAGGCTCGTCGGGACGGAGGCGAGGTAGTAGCGTCGCTCGTGCTCGTAGAGGCCGGGGCGCATGAAGAGGTACGTCTGGTAGACGAACACCGGCAGCGCCGAGTACCACAGGAGGTTGATGATGGTCTCGCCGAAG
>PXQM01000138.1:10959-13324 GCA_003021325.1 Halobacteriales archaeon QH_10_70_21 | reverse complement strand
TCCCTTCTACGCCGTCGTGATGATTCTGGCGCTGTTCACCGGGCTCTACTCGACGCTGTTGCAGGCCAACCTCATGGACATGGAGCTGATGGGCGAGTACCAGGCCCGGATGAAGGAGATACAGCAGCGCCGCGAGGAGGCCAAGGAGCGCGGCGACGACGAGGCGCTGGACAGGATACAGGAGGAGCAGATGGAGGCGATGACCGACAACCTCGGGATGTTCAAAGAGCAGTTCCGCCCGATGGTGTGGATCATGGTCCTGACCATCCCGGTGTTCCTGTGGATGTACTACGCCATCGGGTTCCGTAGCGGAGCTGGCGTCCACCAGGACCTGATACGGAACATCGTCATCCCGTTCAGGGGCGAAGTCTCCTGGACGACGGGCATCGTCGGCCCGCTCCAGATATGGATCGTCTGGTACTTCCTGTGCTCGATGGCGTTCACCCAGGTCATCCGGAAGTCGCTGAACATCCAGACGACGCCGACCTGATAGGGACTGTCTTCGGTTCGGTCCCGCCAGGACGCCAGCCGTCGATAGCGTCGCTCGTAGACCCGGACCCGCGAGACGGCGCTGCCGAACGCGGTCGCGGCAGCCCGCAGGAGGCGGGCGCTTGCTGCCGCCGAAGGGTAACCTCTTTCAACCGAACGGGCGGAGTAACGATATGTTGGTGACCATCTCCGGTCCGGCCGGCAGCGGCAAGAGCACCGCCGCCGCCGCCCTGGCGGAGGCCCTCGATTACGACCACGTCAGCGGCGGTGACCTCTTCCGCGAGCTGGCCGACGAGCGCGGGCTGACGCCGCTGGAGCTGAACAAGCTCGCCGAGGAGGACGACCAGATCGACCGCGACCTCGACCGTCGGCTGCGGGAGATAGCCGCCAGCCGGGACGGGGTGGTGCTGGAGTCCCGGCTGGCCGGCTGGATGGCCGGCGAGCACGCCGATTTCCGGGTCTGGCTCGACGCGCCGCTCTCGGTCCGCGCGCGGCGCATCGCCGACCGCGAGGAGAAGTCGGTCGACCTGGCCCGCAGGGAGACCGAGGAGCGAAGCGAGAGCGAGGCCCGCCGCTACCTGGAGTACTACGGCATCGACATCGAGGAGCTGACAATCTACGACCTCGCGCTGAACACGGCGCGGCTCTCGCCGGAGGCCGTCCTCGACGTCATCGTGACGACCGTCGAGGGGTACGACCCCTCCGGCGACGAGGGTCGGGTCCCCATCGAGGGCGTCGAGTACGACTTCTGACCATGCGCGAGCGCGGGCCCCCGTCGGAGCGCGACCCCGCCGACCTGCTCGAGTTCGGCGTCGTCAACCTCGACAAGCCGCCCGGTCCCTCCGCCCACCAGGTGGCCGGCTGGGTCCGCGACGTCGCAGGGGTCGACCGCGCCGCCCACGCCGGCACACTGGACCCGAAGGTGACCGGCTGTCTGCCCGTCCTGACCGGCGACGCGACCCGGCTCGCGCAGGTTTTCGACGACAGCCGGAAGGGGTACGTCGCCGTCCTGGAGCTGCACGCCCCGCTGCCGACGGACTTCGCGTCGACGCTTGCGGCCTTCGAGGGCCCACTGTACCAGAAGCCGCCCCGGAAGTCCGCCGTCGCGCGCCGGCTCCGGACCCGGACGGTCCACCGGCTTGAGGCGCTCGAGGCCGAGGAGCGTCGTGCCCTCCTCGAGATTCAGTGCGAGAGCGGAACCTACGTCCGGAAGCTGTGTCACGACCTCGGCCTCGCGCTGGGGACGGGCGCCCACATGGGCGACCTCCGGCGCCGGCGGACGGACACGTTCGACGACTCGGCCCTCGCGACGATGCACGACCTGACGGACGCCGTCGCCTTCTGGGAAGCGGAAGACGACGCCGAGCTGCTCCGTGAGGTGGTCCAGCCCGCAGAGCGAGCGCTCGAAGCCCTGCCGAGTCTCACGGTCGCTCCCTCGGCCGCTCGGGAGATCGCAACTGGCGCACAGCTGTACGCTCCCGGGGTCATCGAGCGCGACCTCGACGGCGCGGCGGCGGGGTCGCTGCTGGCCTGCTATACGCCGGACGGTGCTGCGGTCTGTCTGGGAACGCTCGCCGGCGACCCCGACGCAGAGACGGGTCTGATCGCGGAACTCGAGCGGGTGCTCGTCTGATACTGCCGGCTGTAATTACGTGAAGATTCGTTCCAGCTGTTCGACGGCAGTGGGTCTGTGGAGCCCGGATTCCAGCACTTCCGTTTCGGATAGTTACAGCCGGCAGTATGAGGTCTCCAGGAAACGAAGAGATTAAAAGCACCACCGCCCTCCCTCGAAACGCACGGGACCGTGGGGTAGTGGTATCCTCTGCGCATGGGGTGCGTTGGACCCGAGTTCGACTCTCGGCGGTCCCACTGGATT
>PXQM01000138.1:10110-10803 GCA_003021325.1 Halobacteriales archaeon QH_10_70_21 | reverse complement strand
AAATCTGTATACTACCATGCGGACCATATCGGCGGTCCACAGATACCATTCCCCTCGTGACGCTCGTCGCGCGGTGACAGGATTACCAATGATGAACAATGGACAATCGGACCTGACAACTGAAGGTAACGAAGCGCCAACCGATGACTCCCACCGAGAGGATGGAGCCCGTCACCAGCAGGACGCATCGGACGGACTACCGGTCGACCTCGACCAGGTGTTCGGGGTACTGAGTAACCGACGGCGACGGGCCATCCTTCGGTACCTGACTACGGAGTCCCCAGAGGTAGAGCTCGGTGAGCTGGCCGAGCTGCTCGCGGCCCGGGAATGTGACAAGGACCGCTGCCAGATATCCGCACAGGAGCGCAAGCGTCTCTACATCGCACTCTACCAGAGCCACCTGCCGAAGATGGCCGACATGGACGCCATCGACTACGACGAGCGGAGTGGCCTCGTCGAGCGCGGGCCGAAGATTCGCTTCTTCCTCGAGCACCTTCCTGCCGAGGAACCGGTACCGACGGGGTCGACTCCGGAGTGCGACGGTCCACAGTGACCATCCTTGAAGAGTGAGAGAATCCCGCCCGTTCGGAACCACTTTGCTACCGGAACCACCATGAGTTCATATGTCACGGGCTGCCCTCCATAGAGCCGCATCAGCGGCGTTCGGAGCCCTGGTCACAGGGGCGATGTTCT
>PXQM01000138.1:0-9977 GCA_003021325.1 Halobacteriales archaeon QH_10_70_21 | reverse complement strand
GCTCGGTCCCCGCCGACAACTGACCAAGTCGGTCTCGACGGGAACGTGCTGCCTTCGGAACGGGGCGGTCGGACGAGAGTGTGTCGTCGATGAGCGGCACGCACTCCGACCCGAGTCGGTCGACGCAGCCGTCTACGGTACAGGTCAGTCGTCCGTTCCGAGTTCTTTCACTACCGTCGCGGGATTGCCTTGGACGACGACGTCGTCGGGAACGTCGTCCGTCACGACCGCCCCGGATGCGATAACGGCGTTGTCGCCCACCGACACGCCGGGATTGAGAACCGCCCGACCACCGACCCACACGCTATCGCCGACCGAAACGGGTTTCCCGTACTCCGGGCCCTCGCTCCGCTCGTCCGCGTCGAGCGGGTGCGTTGCGGTGTAGATGTGGACACCGGGACCGACCATGCAATCCCGTCCGATGTCCACCCGGCATACGTCCAGCATCACGCAGTCGACGTTCGCGTAGAACCCCTCACCCACGTGGATGTTGTACCCGTAGTCACAGCGAAACGGGGGCTCTACGCGACAGTCCTCGCGGAGTGACCCGAACAGTTCGCCCAGTAACTCCCGTCGTCTCTCACGGTCGCTCGGTGCCGTTCGATTGTACCGTCTCGTGAGCCCGCGGGCACGCTCCCGCTCGGCGACGAGTTCCGGGTCCTCGGCGTCGTACAGCTCCCCGTTCAACATCTTCTCCTTTTCGCTGGCCATTAGCTACGGTTGGCGGAGGGAGTCAGATACGTATTCTGGACTCTCCTCCAGGGGGTTCGCAGCCACCCTCGTGGTTCGGCCTCCGAGTGACCGTGGAGTCCCCGTCCTACGAACGGGTGGTCACCAGTGCACCGAACAAATCCGACCGGGCGAGCGACCCTACTGACCCGTGGTCGAACGCTCTACCGTTTCGAGTCGCCGCTTCGCCCCGCGAGGCGGACGTAGAGGGTCAGTAACAGCACCGCCAGCAGCGCCGTGAGTCCGCCGAAGCCGTCCTGTTCGAACCCGTCCTGTCCGACGGGAGCCGGGGTCGCTGTGTCCTCGCGGTCGGCGGACTCGACGATGAGCTCCCCGGCCTCGACGCCGTTGACCGTCACCGGCCCCCGGCCCCCCCGGTCGAAGGTTACCTCGAGTTCGATCTCGACCGTCTCGCCGCCACCCACGACGACCTCGTGGTTCGAGCGGGACCCTTCGAACGTCACCGTCAGGGTGTCCGCGCGCGCCTGACTCGAGGGGTTCTCGACGGTCACCTGGACCGTCGTGGACCTCCCCACCAGGATGAAGTCGACCGGGATGGACGCGTCGATCACGTCGAGTTGGCCCTCGCGGACGGCGGTCGACGTTTGCGTCGATATCCCCGCTACCACTGGGGTATCCGTCGGCGTCCCGGTCTCCGTTACGGTCGGCGTGAGCGTCGACGTCGGCGAGGGCTCCTCTGCCCGCGACCGCGAATCCGCCGCCGTCGGTGTCTTTGTCCCTCCCGGAACAACCGATGGCGTTGGCGACGGTGAGGACGTCGGGGTCGGTGTGGCCATGCCCGTCGACGTCGGCGTCGAGGGTGGTTCGGGAGTTAGCGTTACGGTATCCGTCGGCGTCCGTGCGTCCGTTGGGGTCGGTGTCGGCGTGGGGGTAGCCGTCGGTTCCTCCGTTGGGGTCGGTGTCGGCGTGGGTGTGTGGACGAGCGTTCCGAGTCGGTCCGATACGGGGTCCCGAGTTGGTCCGATACGAGGTCCGTTTGGGTCGGTGTCGACGTCGGGGTATCCGTCGCGCTATCTTCGGACGGACCCTCGTGTGGAGTGTCGGGTGGGCCTTCTCGTGGATTGTCAGGCGGACCTTCGTGTGGAGTGTCGGGTGGGCCCTCCTGTGGGTTGCCGGGCGGGTCGCCTGGCGGATTACCGGGTGGTTCCGTCGGCGGGTCCCTCGCATCCTCTGTCGGTACCGGCTGCTCGCTGCCCGCGACGACCCCGTCACTCAGCACCGGTCCGGCGAGCAGGACGGCTACGACGCCCGCTACGGATACGACGAGCGCGACGAGTAGAGGGGCGACGAGCCTCATGGATGAGCTAGTGGGGGAACCCGGTTTGTTATGCTGCACGAACCCGGGATAACTCCCTATTATTCGGCGTTCAGAACGGAATAACTGCCGGGGAGAACGGACTGTCTCGGCTGCAACAACGTCGGCGGAAGGCCGGCAAGGTGAGTATCGGCCTCCGGTTCGAGAGACGGGGTCGTCCGTCCCCGGGACCGATAGACGCTCTATCGAACGGACCGGGCACGGGTACGCCCGGCGCCGGACCTGCGCCCCTGCATGCACTCACCACTCGACGGCCGTACGGTCCTTCCAGAGTCGGCCGGCTGGACTCCCGGGCTGGAACCGCGCGAGCCAGACCGGCGTGTCGGCACCCTCCGCAGGGCTGCGGCTGTCGTTCGGCCCGCCCATGTCGGTCCGGACCCAGCCGGGGCTGGCCGCGTTCGCGAGCAGTCCGTCCGGGCCGTACTCGGCGTGCAGGTACGCTGTCAGGCCGCCGAGGCCGGCCTTGGAGACGCGGTAGGCCGGGTACCCCCCGCCCATCCGTCCGCCGGTGGACTGTCCGAGGTCGGACGAGAGGCTGACCACCCGCCCGTCATCCCGCTCCAGCAACAGCGGGAGCGCGTGTTTCGTGACGAGCGCCGGGCCGCGAAGGTTCACCGCCAGCGTCCGGTCGAACTCGTCCATCGGCATCCCCTCGAGGGACCCCGACCGCTCGAAGATGCCGGCGTTGTTCACGAGGACGTCCAGCCGGCCGGCCTCCTCGGCAACGCGGTCGAACGCGGCGGCGACCGCCCCGTCGTCCGTCACGTCCAGCCGGACCGGGCGCTGCTCGGGTGCGGTCACGTCGTCGGTGTTGCGCGCGCCGGCCTACACCGTCGCGCCGAGGTCGGCGAGCCGGGCAGCTATCTCCGCACCGATACCCCGCGTCGCGCCCGTGACCAGGGCCACCTGGCCGTCGAGCGAGTCGTAGACCTCCGGGTCGGCGTCGCCGGTCATCGCTGCAGTCTCGGGGTCCATCGTGGTCAGGTGTTGCGCGCCAGGTCCGCCTCGGGTGGGCATCGACCGGCAACAAGGCGTCCGTCCAGCCCGGTATCGTGCTCGGACGATTGTCGCGGCCGAGGGCCCCTCTAAGCTGCCGGGGAGGCTCGTCGGGGCGTCCATTCGGTGAAGACGCCGACGCCATCCTCGGCGGGCCGGAGGCGGCGGTCGACCGCGCGGAGGGCGACGACCCGGACCGGACCCGCCGCGGGGTGCTGCAGGCGGTGACGACCGCCACGCTGGATTCGGTTGCCGAGCTGTCGCCCGTCAAGACCGGGACGGCGCTGTCGCCTGCCAGCGCATCGGTGCGCCGCGGCGACGAGGTCGAGCCGGCTCGCGGTCGGCGCCGATCCCGCCCCGATTACGGCCGCGCCGCTCACCGGCCGCGACAACGTTGACGTCGTCACCACCTCGGCCGACACGACGTTCACCGTCGTCAACAGCATCGGCGAGTTCCCCCCGGCTACGTACGACGTCTCGGAGGCTACACCCGGGCTCGACGAACTCGTTACCGAGACGACGACGCTGACGGTCGAGCCGGCGAACTGACGCGGGCGAGGGGTGTCCCTTCGGCAACCCGCTCCGAGGCAGTGGCGACGCCATCCCGGGACGTCCGTCACCGCTTTCGGGGTCGTATCGGTCCCCCGTCGAGACGGCCCCACTGGTGCTGACTCGTGGCCGTCGTTCGGTGGCGGGAGCCCCGCAGCTGACGCACCGGGAACGCTCGTGGCCGGTGTGGACCCGGCCTCCCGGTCCGGACTCCGGTCTCGGGGTACTGGTTCGTCGTCCGCTGTCCCGCTCCGGTGGTTCGCGGAGGGTTGTATCGCTATCGTACGCGCCGGCTCGACGTCCGCGAGCCGGGAATCTCCAATGTACTTTGCGTCGCAAAGTAGTATATTTAGGAAATTATTTTAATCTGGAGTGTGTTCTGTCGGACATGGCGCTCGATACGAACGTTCCTCCGGAAAGCGAGGTGGTGACGGTCCCCGGCCTGTCGGTCGCGCTCTCGGGAGCGGTGCTGCCGGTGGTGCTGACGTCGGTGCTGGCGGTGGCGGTGGTCGTGACCGGACTGTCGTCGGAGCTCGGACAGCTCGAGGCGTACGCGCTGTACGGCGTCTCGAACGTGGTCGTACTCGGTGGCATCTACGCGCTGCTGACGGGGCGGGCCCGTCGGGCGGTTGCTCCCTTCGAGGCCCCCTCGACGCGCGAACTGGGCGCTTCGGCGCTCGCGTTCGTGGGCGGACTGCTCGTCTACCAGGTTGCGACGCGAATCAACGCGGTCCTCGGAACGCCCATGGAGGGGATGGAGTACGCGCTGTCCGACCCGACCGCGCTCGCGCTGGTCGTGTTCGGCGCGGTAGTCGTGGCGCCGCTGGCCGAGGAGGTGCTGTTCCGCGGGCTGTTGCTGGGGCACCTGCTCGACCGCGGCTACTCGCCCGTCGTCGCCGGACTGGCCGTCGTGGTCGCCTTCGCGGTCATCCACCTGCCGAACTTCGGGGTCGGTGGCGCCGTGTTCATCCTGCTGTGGGGGCCGCTCCCGACCGCCCTCCGGCTGTGGTTCGACAACCTGACGGGGGCCTGGCTGATGCACGCCGCGAACAACCTCTTCGCGTACGTCGTCGTCGCGGGGGTGCTCGCATGAGCGAATCCGAAATCGACGTCGACGCACTGCGGGAGGAGGTCGACCAGATAAAGGACGCCATGGGGCTCGAGGAACGATACCCGAGCCAGTTCCACCTGTGGCTGGTCTACGGCGGCCTGGTCGCGCTCGCGGCCGCCGCCTCGCAGTTCATCGTGCTGAACGAGCTACCGGCCTGGTACCACGCGGTCGCCTGGGGGGGACTGCTGGGCGGCGCCGGCGTCGTCCAGGGGCTCCGTGGCGACCGGTCCGAAGCCGGCACTGCCGGCGACAAGCCCAACATCCCCCTCCAGTTCGGCGGCGTGTTCGCGTACTACGTCGTCATCCTGGCGGCCACGAGCGTGCTCCCGTCCCCGGGGTACCGTCTCCAGAACGCCGTCATCTTCGGGATGGTCGTGGGGCTCGTCGGGGTCAGCTACGTGGTCGTCGGCTCGTCGCTGTCGGCCTACTACATCCGGAAGCGCGACCGGTACGCCTTCTACGCCGGCGCCGTCTGGATGTTCCTCCTGGCCGTGGCCATCCCGGTCGTCCCGACCCTCCGGACGTGGGGGTACGCCGCCTTCGGTGGGCTGTACATGGCCCACTCGGTAGCGGCGTACCTCCTGCTCAGGGGGTAACGATGGACTTCGACAAACTCGTCCACCAGCCAACCCGGTTGCGAATATTCGCCTACCTCTACCGCCACGGCGAGACCCGGTTTCCCGACCTGGTCGACGACCTCGACGTCACGCAGGGGAACCTCTCGAGCCACCTCCAGACGATGGAGGACGCCGGCTGCGTGGTCGTCGAGAAGGAGTTCGTCGACCGGAAGCCGCAGACGACCTACGAGCTCACGGACCTGGGCCGCGGGAAGTTCGAGGAGCACGTCCGCACGCTCGAGCTGCTGCTCGACCGGGTCGACGAGGAGTAGGCGTGATTCCGTCCCGTGGCGCCCGCTACCCGCTCCGACGGTCGCCGCTCCGAACGCCACCGAGAATAAGTGGTCTCGGCCCGGACGGCCGGCCGTGCCCGACCGGTTCGACGAGGCGACCCCGAACGATGTCGACGACGTCCCGACGGTCACCTGTTCGCAATGTGGCCGCGAGTGGGACCTCACCTACGAACTGGAGGAACTGAAGGTCGGCAACCAGGCCGTCGAGACGTTCGCGCTGGACCACAGACAGCACACCGGCCACTTCCCGGACGACGTGACGCCGTGGACGGTCGACTGCCGGCAGTGCCCCGGCGCCGAGGCGTTCCTCTCGGAGCGGCCGGCCCGGCGCTGGGCCGAGACGCACGCCCGCCACGCGGGACACGCTCTCGAGGTCCGTCACGGCGAATCCGGTGACCAGGCGCTCGTCGACCCGGACGACGTCTGACGGGGGAATCTTTTTCGAGCGTCCCCTCCGATTCGGAGTCGTGGACGCCGGGGCGGCGTCGACCGAGGACGGCGCGGACGCCGAGACGGCGACGGTCGAGGAGCTGCGCCGGGGGCTCGAGGAGCTGGCGAGTACGGTCGACGACCGCGACGAGCGGCGGGCGGTGCGCCGCGCCCTCAGGCTCCTCGAGGAGTTCCCGGAGAAGGCGGGCGGCATCCGGAAGTGCACCCGGCGGGACGTCGCCGAGTCCTTCGTCGGGAGCATCCTCGTCTCGCTGCCGCTGCTCGTCGAGGACGGCGTCTTCGAGATCGCCGTCTACCTGCTGTCGGACCTCCGCCTTTTCGCGCTCGACCTCCTGTTCCTGCTCGGGACGACAATCGGCCTGCTGTACGCCGCCGACTTCCGGGAGCTGACCGTCACGCGGCCGCTGTTCGGGGTGATTCCCGCCGGCTCGTCTCGGTGCTGGTCGTCTCGTTTCTGACGGCGGCGTTCATGATGACGCTCTGGGGGCGGGGGACATCCTCTCCGGCGAGTCGTCGGCTCCCGACATCAACGACGAACTCGACGACCTCGGTGAACGGATCGGCATCGGCGACGACGAGGGTCGGGTCTGACTCCAGCGGTTCGCTCGCCGCATCGGGTTCGCCATCGAGCCGGAGTCAGCTGAACGGGTCAGCCAGTAAGGTGGTCAGGCGTCCGGATCGACCCGTTCGGTGGTGACCGCGTAGTCGTAGTCGCTGGCGTCGTCGGCCGCCTCGACGCCCACCTCGACGCCGTACGGGCCAGACGGTGCCGTCTCCGCTTTGACCGGTACGGCCCCGCCGGTCCCGAATATCTCGGTTATTTCGTTGCCTCCCTCGTCCGTGCCGACGACCGCCGTCGCCACGAAGGCGTGGGCCGCTGCCGTCTCCGGGGCGGCAGCTTCGTGGGTTCGCTCGTCGACCGAGGTGAGGTCGATGGACTCCGCCCGAGACCGGTTGCAGCCCGCCGTCGGCGTGCCGATGGGCGTCGGCGTCGGTTTGTACGGCCCGAAGTATACGTCTCGTGTACAGGGCCCCAGATCGTCCGTATCCTCGACGAAGACTGCCTCGACGGTCGCGGTCGCCGACGCTAGCTCGTCCGATACGTGTCCGGCCCGTAGGACGTACTCTACGCTGGTCTCGGCCGGCGTGTCCGTTGCACGGGCCGGCGTGGCCGTTGGTCGCTCCGTTCCGTCGTCGTTCTGTCCAGTGGACGTACAGCCGGCGGCTGCGAGTGCACCGGCCGTCACGAGGAACGCACGTCGAGTCCGCATACGCCCGGATAGCCCCGAGAGTGAAAAACATTCCCGTGGAAACTCGGACGTTCATTTTACTCGCTGCTCTCGAACGAATGAGCGTCAGTCCAGGCGTCGGACGCCCGGGTTCGTGACGGCACCGTCCGCGGCCGACCCGAACGCGAGGCCGTACTTCGCGAGCACGCCGCCCTCGTAGGTGGGGGCCGGCTGCTCCCAGTCGTCGAGGCGGGCCGCCAGTTCCTCCTCGGTGAGGTCGACCTCGAGGGTCCGGTCGGCGACGTCGATGGTGACGGTGTCGCCGTCCTCGAGCGCGGCGATGGGGCCGCCGGCGAACGCCTCGGGGGCGACGTGGCCGATGGAGAGCCCCCGGGTCGCCCCGGAGAACCGGCCGTCGGTGATGAGCGCGACGTCCTCGGTGTGGCCCTGGCCGTCGCGCGCGGCGGTCACGCCCAGCATCTCGCGCATCCCGGGGCCGCCCTGCGGGCCCTCGTTCCGGATGACGATGACGTCGCCGGACTCGATGTTGCCCTCCTGGACGTAGGCGGTCGCCGACTCCTCGTCCTCGAAGACCCTGACGGGTCCCTCGTGGTGGAGGTCGTCCGCGCCGGTGACCTTCAGCACGCTGCCGCCCGGAGCGAGGTTGCCCGTCAGGATGCGGATGGCGCCCTGCTCGTTCTTCGGCTCCTCGACGGTGTAGAGGAAGTCGACGTCGAGGTCCTCGACCGCTGGCGGATCGACGCGGTCGAGCGCCTCCGCGAGCGTCTCGCCGGGGACCGTCCGGGCGCCGCCGTGGAGCAGCCCCGCCTCGTGGAGTTCGCGGAGCACGACGGGGACGCCGCCGACCTCGTGGAGGTCGTTCATCACGCGCTCGCCGCCGGGCTGGAGGTCCGCGATTTTCGGCGTCCGCCGGCTGATGTCGTCGAACTCCTCGATTGAGAGGTCGACGCCGGCCTCGGCGGCCATCGCGAGCAGGGGGAGGACGCCGTTGGTCGACCCGCCGATGGCGACCTGCAGCGCGATGGCGTTCTCGAAGGACTCCTTCGTCAGGAAGTCCGACGGGCGGCGGTCGGCCTCGACGGCCTCGAGGACGAGTTCGCCCGCCTCGCGGGCATGGCCTCGCCGATGGACGCCATCGTGTTCGCGGTGAACATCCCGCCGCAGGCGCCCGCCCCGGGGCAGGCGTTACGCTCCATCTCGTCGAGTTCGTCCTCGCTCATCTCGCCGGTCGCGACGGCGCCGCGAGCCTCGAAGACGTTCTGGATGGTTATCTCGCGGCCGCCGTGCTCGCCCGGCATGATGGAACCGCCGTAGAGAAACACCGACGGCAGGTCGGTCCGGATGGCGGCCATCATCATCCCCGGCATGTTCTTGTCGCAGCCGCCGATGGTGACCAGCGCGTCCATCCGCTCGCCGAACGAGACCAGTTCGACCGAATCGGCGATGAGCTCGCGGCTGATGAGCGAGGCCTTCATCCCCTCCGTCCCCATCGAGATGGCGTCGGAGATGGTGATGGTTCCGAACTCGATGGGCATGCCGCCCCCCGAGTCGATACCCTCGAGTGCCGATTCGGCCACCTCGTCGAGGTGGACGTTGCAGGGCGTGACGTCGGCGGCGGGGTTGGCGACGCCGACCATCGGCGAGGTCAGGTCCTCGTCGTCGAACCCCATCGCACGGAACATGGCGCGGTGCGGGGCCCGCTCGGTGCCCTCCGTGACCTCCCGGCTGCGGAGGTGCTCGGGCTTTTCGGCGCCCGACTCGCGCTCCGGCGGCTCTTGGTGGCTCATGGACACATCTTGCCGCCGAACGACTTAACCACCCGTGTACTGGTCAGTTTTTGCTGCCGCCCCGGCAGCCGGCGCCGCTGATTGAACTGTATAAGGTGTATCAGGGAAAGATGTATTAAAAAGAAGTCTCGAACGCGACATATGAGACCGGATGACAGAACTACGGGAGAAAAAGTACACGAATGTTTCACCTGCGGCGCACGGGCGGAGGGGTCCGCGGCGGGCACCTGTCCCGCCTGTGGCGGCGAACTGCGCCACCTCGGCCGGTCACGGGACCTCTGATACGGGTCGTCGTAACGGGGTTCGTCGGGCTAATGGCCGCCGGTAGCCACGGGCGCGGAACGTCGAGGGGGCACGCGGTCGGACGGCGACGCGGGCTCCGGACGAACCGTTGTCAGTGTCGAAACCCACAACCGGGCGCCGGTCCAAGCGCCAGTAATGACGGTCCGGGTCGAGGCGGGAGCGCGCCTCCACGTCGGGTTCGGGAACCTCTCGCTGGCCCACGAACGCCTCTACGGCGGGGTCGGCGTTGCGCTCGAGGAGCCCCGCGTCCGGCTGGTCGCCGAGCCCGCCGACGAGGTGGTCTGTTCGGACCCGTTCGTCCGCGAGTGCGCCGAGGGGGCCTGTGAGCTGCTGGGCGTCGCCGGCGCCGAGGTGACCGTCGAGTCGACGCTTCCCAGACACGTCGGTCTCGGCAGCGGGACGCAGGTCGGGCTCTCGGCGCTGGCGGCCGTCGCGGCCGCACACGACCGGTCTCCGGCGGTACGCGACCGTGCGCCAGCCCTCGGACGCGGCGGCCGCAGCGGGGTCGGCGTCGCCGCCTTCAAGGACGGCGGCTTCGTCGTCGACGCCGGCCACC
>PXQM01000137.1:3421-5369 GCA_003021325.1 Halobacteriales archaeon QH_10_70_21 | reverse complement strand
GGCGCGTGTCGTCGTAGTGGATGTCCCCGGAGAAGCAGACGTTGTAGAGGCCCTCGCCGACGTGGAAGTGCGACACCGCGGAGCCGAGGATGTGGCCTGCGTTGTGGAACGTCAACTTGAGGTCCGGCGCGATGTCGGTGACGTCGCCGTACTCCAGCGGGATGGTGTGCTTGATGGCCTCGCGGACCTGCTCGGACTGGTACGGCGGCGTCCGGCCCTCCTTGGCGGCGACGTCGAGGTAGTCCAGCGTCAGCAGCCCCATCAGGTCCCGCGTCGGCTCCGTACAGTAGATGGGACCGTCGTAGCCGTACTTGAAAAGCAGCGGGATGAGCGCGGAGTGGTCGAGGTGGGCGTGGGTCAGCACGACGGCGTCGATGTTCGAGGCGCCGGCGCCGAGCGCCTCCGGCACCTGGAGGTAGGGGACCTCGCCCTCGGCGCCCGGCTTGTCGCCGCAGTCGATGAGCACGCGCGTCTCGGGCGTGTTGAGGATGAACGCGGCGCGGCCGACCTCCCGGCAGCAGCCGAGCGTCGAGATGCGGACCCACTCCTCGTCGGACATCTCCTCGCGGTGGATCTGCCGGCCGACGCGCTCGAGGATGTCGCGGCGCTCCTCCCGTTCCTGCTTGAGGAAGTTCCGGACGTTCGAGACCGTCGAGGACTCGATGGGCGGCGTGCGGACCACCTCGGGCGTCCAGCCGACCTCCTGGGTTATCTCCCGGAGGGTCGAGCCGTGGCGGCCGATGACCATCCCCGGCTTCTCGGCCTCGATGACGACCTCGCCGGTGTCGGCGTGGAAGTCGAGGTCGGTGACGCCCGCCTCGTCGGGGATGATGTCGTGAGTCCGCTCGCGGGCGTCCCGCGGCCGCGAGAGGACGTCCGGGTCGGGCCGGACGGTGATCCGCTTGCGGAGCTGGGAGGCCAGCCGGCGGATGAGGTCGCCGTCGCCCGCGAACTTCTTCGGGTCCCGGGTGTAGATCACCAGCTCCGGACCCTCGTACTTCACGTCCGAAATCGAGACGTCGTTCGGAACCTCGCTCGCGATCGTTTCCTTGATATCTTCGAGTTGCCGCTCTACTGCACTCATAGTACAAACCTTTGAATCTGGGTGTTCCGAGCCCGCAGTCGGCCGCCGCCGTTCGGCCCCGGTCGACGGCGCTCGTGACGACACACCACCGGGGTCGGACCGAGGCGTCGTCGTTCGACCGCCACGCGAGACACCGGAAAACCCGCTCGTATTCGGCCCTTACCCACCACTCATATAAAATCCTTCGCAAACGGTACGTATGCGCGTCACCCCCGACACGGTCGCCGAGGAGCACGACCGCATCCGCGACGGCCCTGGCGGCGCTGCTCCGCGAGCTGGACTGCGAGGCGGACTACCCGGGCTTCGTCGTCGACGAGTTCCTGGGCCGGCAGCTGGCGTCGACGGTCGCGGGCGGGCAGCCACTGGCGCTCCTGGCGGAGGCGACCTTCCACTTCGCGGACGTACACACCCACGGCGACGGAACGGCCGGCGCCGACGACCTCGCGGCCGCGCTGGCGGCTGGCTTCCAGACCCGCCTCCCCGGCTGGGGGTGGACCGAGACGGAGAGCCCCTTCGCCGTCGATGTCGAGTGACCGGCCACGGTGCCCCGGGCGGCACGACCCCGTGACCCTCGGGTCGCCCGTCCCCGCACGGAGCCCAGCGACGCGAGGCGAACCGGCAGAGGTATCGCGAATCCTGCCGCCAACGGCCACCGGACCTATCCGCCCACTGTCCGGATTCTGTCGTACATGCGACGACGTGAATACATCATCGCGACGAGCGGCGCGGCACTGGGAACCGCGGTCGCCGGCTGCCTCGGTGGCGGTGGCTCGACCGGCACCCTCGCCACGCAGGTGACCGACCAGCCGGGCGACATCGACGACTTCGAGTCCTGCGTCGTCAAGCCCTCGGCGGACGACGGAG
>PXQM01000137.1:0-3360 GCA_003021325.1 Halobacteriales archaeon QH_10_70_21 | reverse complement strand
CGGCGACGCCGCGGTCACCACGCCCGGCGAGGCCCCGCTGAAGTTCGACCGGTCCTTCGATATCCGCAGCGACACCCGGACCGCCTTCACTGCGGACTTCACGCCGGTCGAGCGGGGACAGGCGGGCGGGTACATCCTGCAGCCGGTCGCCGACGGCACCGAGGTCGGCTACGAGGAGTGACTCCCGACGGGCTCGCCCCAACGACAACACCTGTATCCCCGGCTCCGGTAGGACGGGCATGCCCTCTGCACGCGAGTCGTTCCTCGCCGGTGCCCGCGCGACCGCGCCGGTGCTGGTCGGCATCGTCCCGTTCGGACTGGTCGCGGGCGCCGCGGCCGTCGGGGTCGGGCTCTCCGGTCTCCAGGCCGTCGGGCTCTCCGCCATCGTCTTCGCCGGTGCCTCCCAGCTGGCCGCCATCGACCTCCTTGGGCAGGACGCGCCGCTGGCTGTGGTCGTGGTGACGGCGCTGGTCATCAACCTCCGGATGGTGATGTACAGCGCCTCCATCGCGCCGTACTTCCAGGGGGTCGCGACGCGGTGGCGGGCCGGACTGGCGTACCTCCTGACCGACCAGGCGTACGCGCTGTCGGTGACCCGCTTCGGCGACGACCGGCCGGTCCGTCGGCGCTGGTACTACCTCGGGGCCGCCGCCCCGCTGTGGGCCGTCTGGCAGGTCTGCACCGTCGTCGGCGTCGTCGTCGGCGCGCGTGTCCCCGAGTCGCTGCCGCTCTCGTTCGCCGTCCCGCTGACGTTCCTCGCGCTGCTCGTGCCGGCCATAACCGACCGGGCCAGCGGCGTCGCGGCGGCGGTCGGCGGCGCCGGCGCCGCAGTGGGGGGCGGCCTCCCGCTGAACCTCGGCCTCATCGCCGGCGCGCTCGCGGGCGTCCTGGCCGGCCTGGTCGCCGAATCGAGGTGGCAGCGGTGACCACCTCGACCGGGGTCTGGGCCGCCGTCGTCGCCATCGGCGTCGGGACCTTCTGTATCCGCTTTTCGTTCATCTACCTCTTCGAGTACCTCTCGGAGGTGCCCGAGGCCCTCGAGCGGGCGCTGCGGTTCGTTCCGGCGGCGGTGCTGGCGGCGCTGGTCGTCCCGGCCGTCCTCTTCGGCGACGGCGGGTCGGCCGCCGCCGTCGAGACGGACCGGCTCCTCGCGGCCGGCGTCGCGGCCGTCGTCGCCTGGCGTACCGAGAACATCCTCGCGACCATCGGCGTCGGGATGGCCGTCCTGCTCGGCCTCCGGCTCGTTGTGTAACCTTTGACGGTTACGTAAACGCGCACAACAACGCCAAAAGGTTACGTTCTTCCCACCCCTCACGTGCGGTATGGGTTTCGCGAACGGTCGGCCCCACCAGGACCTCTCGCGGGCGGTCGCCAAGACGCTCGGCTACCGCCTGCTGATGGTCTGCATCACGGTCGCGGTCGCCTTCCTCGTGGTGGGGGACGCCGGCCAGGCGCTCAGCATCGGCCTGGCCGCCAACGTCGTGAAGACAGGCACGTACTTCGGCTACGAGCGGCTGTGGGACCGGGTCGACTGGGGCGTGTAGCCGCCCGACGTCCGCCTCGGCCGGTCTCTGCGACGGTCGACCGCTCGAGGCATCGCGGCGGACGTGACTCCGGCGTACCGGTCGTCCCCGACGATACGCCGGGTTTAATACCGCCCTGCGGCACTCGTTTGGTATGAGCGGCGAGCAGGAGCTCGGCATCACCGAGTCGAAGGAGCACAGCCCCGGCGATTGGTACGCCGAGGTCGTCCAGAAGGCGGGTCTCGCGGACTACGCGCCGATGGGCGGCTTCATCGTCACCCGTCCCCGGGGGTACGCGGTCTGGGAGCGCCTCCAGGAGCACCTCGACGGCTGGTTCAAGGAGACCGGCGTCGACAACGCCTACTTCCCGTTGTTCGTCCCCGAGAGCTACCTCGAGCGGGAGAAGGATATCGTCGAGGGGTTCGACCCCGAGGTGGCGTGGGTGACCCACGGCGGCCACGACGAGCTCGAGGAGCGGCTGGCCGTCCGGCCGACCAGCGAGTCCATCATCGCGCCGTTCATGTCCCAGTGGGTCCGCAGTTACCGGGATCTGCCGCTGCGCCTGAACCAGTGGTGCTCGGTCGTCCGCTGGGAGGCCACCGAGACCAAGCCGTTCTTCCGGACCAAGGAGTTCCTCTGGCAGGAGGGCCACACCGCCCACGCCACCGAGGCCGACGCCTGGGAGGAGACCATGACCCGTCTCGGGCAGTACGAGCGGCTCTACGAGGAGGTGATGGCCATCCCGAGCATGACGGGCCGCAAGCCCGAGCACGACAGGTTCCCCGGGGCCGACACCACGACGACCATCGAGGCACTGATGCCCGACGGCAAGTCCGTCCAGGCGTGTACCTCCCACTACTTGGGGACCTCCTTCGCGGAGGCGTTCGACATCACCTACACCGACGAGGACGAGGCCGAGCGCATCGCCCACACCACCTCCTGGGGTATCTCCTGGCGGGCGATGGGCGCGCTCATCATGACCCACTCCGACGACCAGGGGCTCGTGCTGCCGCCCGTGCTGGCGCCCACGCAGGTCGTCGTCGTCCCCATCTGGCAGGCCGACACCGGGGAGTCGGTCAGGGAGTACGCCGCCGAGCTGGCGGCGGACCTCGACGAGGAGTTCCGCGTCGAACTGGACGACCGCGACGACCGCAACCCCGGCTTCAAGTTCAACGAACACGAGCTCGACGGCGTCCCGCTCCGCATCGAGGTCGGCCCCAACGAGGTCGACGAGCGCAACGCGACGCTCGTCCACCGCCCCGACGGCGAGAGCGAGGTCGCCGACCGGGAGGACATCGTCGAGTCGGTCGGCGACGCGCTGGACACCGTCTACGCGAAGCTGTACGCCGACGCCGAGGCGAACCTCGAGAACAACGTCCGCGAGGCCCACGGCCGCGACGAGATCCTCGGGACCATCGGCCAGCACGGCGGCTACGTCAAAACCGGCTGGTGTGGCGACGAGGCCTGCGACGACGAAATCAAAGACGAGATCGCCGCCGAAATCGTGATGCTGCCGCTCGACGAGGACGAGGAGCCGGTCCACGACACCTGCGGCGTCTGTGGCGAGGAGGCCGTCGAGACCGCGTACTTCGCAAAGAGCTACTGAGCCCGACCGTTCTGCGGCGTCCTGGTCGGCGCAGCCCCGAGCGAGTCGCCGTTCGGCCCACCCGGAGAGCGCGCGCCGAGTCACGAGGAGCGGTCACCGGCCCGCCCGGGTATTAAAAACCGGCAGGAGTACACCTTATATATCCTTGCATGGGGTAAATCGACCACTAGTGTTTGAGGGGAAGTCTCTTATTCGGGTACCGGTGACGACTATACAATGCCTGAGCGAACG
>PXQM01000136.1:3526-5106 GCA_003021325.1 Halobacteriales archaeon QH_10_70_21 | reverse complement strand
CGTGAGCGCACTCGTCAACGGGACGGATGCGGACCCATCTGACCCGCGGTCGGAGACAGCAATCTGGGGCGAGGGTGACACGAACAGCCTGGTCGTGGTCCTGAAGGCGATCTTCGCCTGGCGACTCGACACCGTCGAGCCGAAATAGCGTGAAATACGGTGCACACCACCAACACTGCACACGAGCCCAAAGGTTGAGACCCACCGCCATCCCCTGAGGGTCCGAGACACGGGTATGACGGCTCGATCAGAGGGGCCCGACACGCCGTCAGGGAAAGACGGCGCGATTCGGGCCGAATACGATTGGACGGCCTCACCAGCGAGTACCGCGGTTATCGAGACGGTTGCAGTCGCGTGCGGTCGTGATTCGACGCGACTCGAACCGCTGCAGAGGTCGTCGAGCCGGACGCGTTGGACGCACTCGTCCGGTCAAATGCGGACGGTCCAGTGGCCGACGGAACGACTGTGGCGTTCGAGTTTGCTGAGAAGTCCGTAACCGTTCACGGCGACGGTGCGGTCGTGGCCCGACCTGTTGAAGCAGGCCGGGTGACGCCTGGAACTGAGCGAGACCAGCGGCGTCATCTGGATTGCCCACGTGACTCGTACTGGTTGTTGCGACTCGTTACCGCCGGCGAGTCACGGTTCGTGCGCTTCGGCCCGCGAATCGAACCGCTCCGGCCCCGGCACGACGACGAGCCGGACGAGGAGCCCGAACCCCGGGAAGGGAGACCCCAACCGGAGGACGGCGGGCGCAGGGCCGAGGAGCGGGCCGACGGCGTCGAGGCGGACTGATGACGGACGCCGACGGGACGCCGTTCATCGCCGCCGAGAACCCAGTTCGGGTGCGACGGTAGCGCGACGACGCACCGTCGGTGACCCGGCGGCGCTCGGGGCGCGCCCGACGGCGGGGATTTTTTGCTGTCACGCGCGTACGAACTGATATGTCAGTAGCGAGCGAGGCGCTGGACCGGGTTCGAAAGCCGGAGTACACGGGCGAGAACCGCTGTACCCCCTGTACGGTAACGAACCTCGCTATCACGGCGGTCGTCGCGGCGGGGCTGGCGTACGCCGGTTCGGTGCCGCTTTCGGCCGGGGTCGCAGTCCTGGGCGTCGCGAGCGTCTGGCTCCGGGGGTACCTCGTCCCGAAGACGCCCGAGCTCACGAGGCGGTACTTCCCCGACTGGCTGCTCGCGAGGTTCGACAAGCAGCCGGAGCCCGAGCCGGGTCCGCCCGAGGAGTTCGACCCCGAGACCGTGCTGCTGGAGGCCGGCGTGGTCGAGCCCTGCGAGTCCGCCGACGACCTCTGTCTCACGGACGGCTTCGAGGCCGACTGGCGCGGGCGGATGGAGCGGCTCGGCGACGAGGAGACGCTCCGGGCCGAACTCGCCGACCAGCTCGACATCGAGGGCGACGACGTGCGCTTCGAGTCCCACGGCGAGGCCTACATCGCCAGCGAGGACGGCACGCAGATCGGCCAGTGGGAGTCGCGGGCGGCGCTTCTGGCCGACCTCGCCGCCGCCGAGGAGCTGCCCGGGCGGGTCGAGGCGTGGGCGGCGCTGGACCCCCGGCGCCGCAGCCAG
>PXQM01000136.1:0-3363 GCA_003021325.1 Halobacteriales archaeon QH_10_70_21 | reverse complement strand
CGCCGCCGGCGTGTTCGACGACAACCGTCTCGCCGTCGAGTTCGCCCACGGCGAAGGTTGCGTTCGGCGCCGCGTCCGTGGGCAGGTCCGTCGTCGCGGTCCCGAGGTAGACGCCACCCGCGAGGACGGCACCGAGGAGGACGGCGACGGCGACTCCGTCCCGCACCGGCCTACGCCTCGCCGAGGAGCCGGTCGACGATGACGTCCGGGTCGAACCGCTCGAGGTCGTCGTACCCCTGGCCGGTGCCGAGGAAGAGTATCGGCTTGCCGGTGACGTGGGCGATGGAGATAGCGGCGCCGCCCTGGGAGTCGGCGTCCGCCTTCGTGAGCACCGCGCCGTCGATCTCGGCGGCCTCGTTGAACTCCTCGGCCCGGTTGGTGGCGTCCTGGCCGGCGACGGCCTCGTCGACGAACAGCGTCAGGTCCGGGTCGACGACCCGGTCGATCTTCTCCAGCTGCGCCATCAGGTCGTTGGAGGTGTGCAGCCGGCCGGCGGTGTCGCCCAGCACGACGTCGACGCCGTTCGCCTCCGCGTACTCGACGGCGTCGTAGATGACCGCCGCCGGGTCGCCACCCTGCTCGTGGGTGATTATCTTCTTGCCGAGCACCTCGGCGTGCTCCTCGATCTGCTCGTTGGCGCCGGCGCGGTAGGTGTCGCCGTTCGCGATGACCGACGAGTAGCCCCGCTCCTCGAGCCACCGGGCCATCTTCGCGATGGAGGTGGTCTTGCCGACGCCGTTGACGCCGGTGAACACCATCACGACGGGCGCCTCGGTCTCGGCGACGCGGCTCTCGAAGTCGAACTGGCCGACGCCGATGACCTCCCGGAGCGCGTCGGCGATGGCCCGCTGGACGACCTGCTCGCCGGACTCGACCTGCTTGCGTGTCTCGCCGACCAGCCGCTCGCGGATGCGGTCGGTTATCTCCCGGGCGACGCCCATCTCGACGTCGCCCTGCAGCAGCTCGAGCTCGAGCCGTTCGAGCGGCTCCTCGAGCTCGGACTCGGTGATGATGGTCTTGCCGGTGGCCGCGAGCGCCGCCTTCTTCGCGAGCCCGAGGTCCTCCTCCGCGTCGTCCGCGTCGTCCGCGTCGGCCCCGCCGGCCGTCTCGGCGTCTGCCGTCTCGGCGTCTGCGGCGTCGGCCTCACCCTCGACGGTCTCGGCCTCCTCCTCGACGTCCTCCTGGAACCGGCCGAGCTTCTCTTTCAGTCCGTCGAACATCGCGCCTTACTCGTCGTCCTGCTGCTGCATCTGCTGTTGCATCTGCTGCATCTGCTGCTGTTGGGCCTGCTGGGCCCGCTCCTCGAGCTCCTCGGTCTCGGCGTCGACCTCGGCGATCTCCTCGTTGAGCTCCTCGATGCGCTCGTCGAGGGTCTCCTTCTTGGTCTCGAGGGAGTCGATCGCGCCCTCGCTGTCGCGCTCGGCGGCGTAGCCGCCGCCGAGACCGACGACGACCTCGTCCATGTCCTGGATCTCTGCGTGGACGTAGGCACCGCCCCCGAGCGGCACCTGCACGGTGTCGTCGGTCTCGAGCGTCTCGATGGCCTCGATGGCCTCGTCGATTTCCGTCTTCTCGTCCCGGACGGCCTCGATCTCCGCCTGGATGGCCTGCTTCTCCTCCTCGAGGGCCTGGAGCTGCTGTTGGATCTGCTGCATCGCTCCTCCGCCACCGCCACCGCCGAGGCTCATGCGTCCACCCCGGCGATGTCGATCTGGGTTCGCTTCAGTCCGTGCTGGGAGCCGAACTCCGCGTAGGTCCGCTCGACGGCGACGTCCTCGTTGGGGGCGTCGACCTGCTTCTCGAACTCCTGCTCGCCGTAGCGGGCCGGGAACGACCCCTGGACAGTAAACTCACTCATGTACGAACGACGGACCGCAAGCGGGAAGTATCTTCCTCATCCGGGCGCCAGCAGCCGCCAACAGTGCCGCCTCGATGCCCGATTCGCGGGGCGGACGCTTATATCCGAGCGCCGACTGTCCTCTCTGTCATGAGAGCCGTACGACTCTCGGAACACGGTGGAACCGACGTGCTGACCGTCGAGGACGTGGCGCGACCGTCCCCGGCCCCCGGCGAGGTGCTCGTCGAGGTAGCGGCCGCCGGCGTCAACCCGGTCGATACGTACTTCCGCGACGGCTCCTACGAGCCCGTCGGCCTGCCGTTCACCCCCGGCGTCGACTTCGCCGGCGTCGTCAGCGAGGTCGGCGAGGCGGTCGACCGCTTCGAGGCCGGCGACCGGGTGTTCGGGACCGGCATCGGCAACGCCGGCCACCAGGGCGGCTACGCAGAGTACGCGACCGCGCCGTCGGACCGGGTCGTCGCCCTCCCCGACGGCGCCGACCTCGTCGAGGCAGGGGCCGCCGGCGTCGTCGCGGCGACCGCCTGGCGCGCGCTCGTCGACCACGCCGACCTCGACCCAGCCGAGTACTGCCTCGTCCACGGCGGCTCCGGCGGCGTCGGTCACGCCGCCGTCCAGATCGCCGCCGCCGTCAGCGCCCGGCCCATCACCACCGCCAGTCCGGCGTACCACGACGCGCTCGCCGGCCTCGGCGCCGACGCCGTCCTCGACTACGCCAGCGACGACCTCGCCGGCGAGGTGCGTTCGACGGCCGACGGCGGCGTCGACGTCGTGCTCGACCACCGGCTCGACGACTACCTCCAGTTCGACGCCGACGTGGCCGCGACGGGGGCGCGGGTCGTCGGCATCGGCGAGAACGACCCCGCGCCCGGCTTCACGAACGACGGCGCCGCCCGCTCGAAGGACGTCAGCTACCACTTCATGAGCCTCTTCAACACGCCGGACCTCCGGGTCCCGCTCCGGGGCACCGCCCACCTGATGGACATCGGCGCGCTCTCTATCGAGGTGGCCCGCTCCTACGACCTCGAGGCGGCCGCCGAGGCCCAGCGCGCCGTCATGGCGGACAGCTTCCTGGGGAAGCTCGTCATCGAGCCCTGAGGCGGCCGAGCCGTCGACGGCCGCCGCTACGGCTCGTAGGGGCTCACGTCGTCGACCCCTCGGGGCTGTCGCCCGCGCCGGACCGCCCCTGCGAGAAGCGCTCGATCAGCGACGCGGCCGGGCTGTCCGAACTCGGCTGTCACCGCTACGAGGCCGACCCCGGCGAGCAGATTCCGCTGGCGTACCACGTCCACGAGCAGCAGGAGGAGGTGTTCTACGTGCTCGACGGCACGCTCTCGGTCGAGACGCCAGAGGGCACCTACGAGGTGGCGGCCGGGGAGGCGTTCGTCGTCGAACCGGGGAGCCCACAGCGGGCGTACAACGACGCCGACGCCGACGGGCCGCTCCGGGCGCTCGTCGACCACGCCGACCTCGACCCAGCCGAGTACTGCCTCGTCCACGGCGGCTCC
>PXQM01000135.1 GCA_003021325.1 Halobacteriales archaeon QH_10_70_21 | reverse complement strand
AGCGTTTCGCGGAACTCTTCGATCCGCTCTTCGTCCATCTCCCAAACGGACACTCCGTGGAAGTCGCCACCGTAGTTCGGGTTGTTTCCCCCTTCGAACCGCCCGTCGGAGAGTTTCTCGACGATCTTCTCGCGTCGCTCGTCCGACCGTTCCGTCCCGTCCATGGGATCGTTTTCGCCCCGCATCTCGCGGCTGTGCCCTTCGTCCTTGCAGTCGATGGAACAGAACCGCCCGGCAGCCCAGTCCTCACAGATTCCACACCGGGAGACGCCGATTTCGTCCTTGAAATCCGCAATCTCGTCACCCGGCGCCAGTTCTCGTAGCTCCTTTTCGACGAGCTTCCCGTTCTCCCCGACCGCGAAGAACGGGTGAGTGAGGCTCGCGAGGACCGTTCGCCCGTCAGCTAATTCGAGTTCGAAGAAATCGGCGACACCGGAATCGACCAGCTTGCCCTCGTCGGACTGTATCTCGTTGGTCTCGAAGTCGACCGAGGGCACGGACTCGCCATCCTCAGCCACGTCTTCTATCTTTTTTATTTCCGGCGACGAGGGGTATCCCGTAACGACCTCGGTTCCCGGCGGCACACACAACGCGTCCGCCTCGTCGAGGAAGATGATGCGGTGGTCGTAGCCGCCGAAGGAGGCCCGCGCGAAGCTCTTGATGCGGTCCCGCACCACGTCGATGCCGCGCTGGTCCGAGGCGTTCAGCTCCAGGAAGTTCTCGCGCCACTCGTCGCCGTATATCTCCTTGGCGATGGCGATGGCCGAGGTGGTGTTGTGCATCACCGTCGGTACGCTGCCGGCGACGTAGTTGCGCGTTCCCGGAACGGTCAGGTCGTAGACGCGCTGGGACTCCTCGAGCACCTCGACCGACCGCACCTCGTCGAAATACAGGTCGCCGCGGGCGAGGACGTCCAGCGCCCGGAGGTCCTCCAGTACGGTCCCCGAGAGCATCCCGGCTGCGAGTTCGCGGACGCGTTCGGCGACGGTGCGGAACCGGGTGATCGTCGGGAGGGAATGGTCGTCGTTCTCCAGCAGATTGATAACGTCGGTCCCACGGAGGTCGGTTCCTTCCGAGACGTGGTTGTACGGAACGCCGAGTCGTTCGATTGTCGTCCGTAGCCGTCCGAATACTCCAGTAGCCGGTCCGACCTGATGCCCGTCTTCTCGCTGAGGTCGCGCCGGACCGATATTGGCTCCAGCCGGTCGCGCCCGCCGACCCATGCCGCCGGTATCGCCTCGGTGCGCCTGAGGTCGGCCTCCAGTCGCTGAACCGTCTCGAGGGCCTCCTGTGCGAGTTCGATTCTCTCGGCCGCGGCGTCTAGCACTCGCTCGATGTCGGCGAGGTAGTTCTCTCGACCAGGGGTTTCCGGATTCAGTGTTCGGGTCAACAGGTCGTCCTTCGGCAGATACAGTGTCTCACACAGGTCGGAGACCGGGGACTGTACCGGCACCGTGTCGTGGTTCGGGTTGGAGTCACGCGCAGCGTTCTCGGCGAGTCGCTCGGCTTTCGTCGGCAGCGTAAAACCCACTCGCTCTTCGAACCGCGACAGCGCCGGGGCGCTCGAAACGTAGAGCACGTGGTACTCCCGCTTTTCGCCGGTCCCGTTGGTCGCGGCCTTCCGTTCGGTCTTTCGGCGGGTCGGGACCCCCTCGCCCGCCAACAGGTACGAAAGCAGCGTGATGACGTCTTCGTCCTTCTGGGTGAGTTCGAGCATCCCGTCCTCGGTAACGTGCCCCTCGGCGTCGAAGACGGCCCGGAGGAACGCCCGCCGCGGCTCCGGGGGCGCGCGAAGGATGCGTGAACCGACCGTCTCACCCTCGTCGAGCACGGCGAAGCAGCGCCGAAGGTAGTGGACGACGGTCCGGTTGTCGATGACGCGGTACGGGACGCCCTTCTGCTCGCCCCGTTTCGGGTCGACGACGACGTCCTCGAGCGTCTGCGGGCGGTACTTCTCGATCCATATCTCCCGCCCGGTCTCCTCGGCGGTAGCCTCGCTCAACGCGAGGCCGAGAAGCGTCGCGAGTTCGGTCGTCAGTTCCTGGGGGAGTTCCACCGGGCGCGACCGGGTGTTGTTTCGGGCGACGTACTGGATCCGTTCGGTCTGTTCTCGGAGTTCCTCGCGCGGAGCGTCGAGCGAACGGAGGTACGACAGCGAGCAGACGGTCGAGGTGGCATCGAGGTCGGTGTCGGCCGCTCGCCGACGGTAGTCCCGGACCGTTTTTTCCGGAACGTCGGTCTCTTCGGCTATCCGCTCGTCGGTCTGGCCGGCGCGAACTCTCTCGAGGACCTCCCGTTTTGCTCCGACGTTGTTCTGGCTGGCCGGGATCTCGTACTGCGCCGCGAACGCCTCGGTCACGTGCACGAAAACTCGCTCGCCGTCGAGTTCTTCGAGCCACTCGATACGGTCGTCGCCGGCGGGCAGTGGCGCCTCCAGCGGACGAGCGATTCGGTCGCCCGGCTGGAGCCGTTCCGCCCGGGTCCACGAGAGGCCGTCCTCGTCGACGACCAGCAGCCGGTGTTCCGGCGTGACCGTCGGTTCGCTCCCGTCGCGTGTCGACACCCGGACGAGTTCGTCGGTCCGTTTGCCGAAGACGTTCGACGGTTCGACGAACTCGAACCCGTCTCCCTCGTCGAACGTCGCGACTTCGAGCTCTCCGTCCGGGTCAGCGAATCCCTCGACGTCACCGACCACGCTCCCGATCCGTTCGACGCCTCTGTTCGTCAGCACGGGGGTCTCGCCGGTGACGCATTTCCCGGTACCTGCCGGCCCCGCGAACAGAAGGTGGGGCAAATCTTGCTGGTCAATGTAGCGCTGTAGCCGTTCCGTGATGGCCTCGTGTCCGACGACGTCCTCGAGCGTCTGCGGGCGGTACTTCTCGATCCATATCTCCCGCCCGGTCTCCTCGGCGGCAGCCTCGCTCATGGCCGGAGGGTGGCTCCCGTCGGGCATAAACCCCGCGAGACGCCCCAACCTATTTTTGCCCGCCCAGCGGTCTTCCGGCATGCGCCGCACTCTGGCAGTGGTCCTCGCAATCGTACTGATGCTGTCGCTGTCCCCCGGTCTCGCGGCCGCCGACACCCGCGCCGGCGGGACGGTCGTGATAGCCGAGGGCGAGTCGGTCAACGGGCTCTCTGCGACCGGGGGTACCGTCATCGTCCGCGGGACCGTCGACGGTGACCTCCGTGCGTACGGCGGCGACGTGCGGGTCGCCGAGAGCGGCGAGGTGACCGGCAAGGTCCGCGCCTACGGCAGCAGCGTCCGGATCGACGGGACCGTCGGCGAGAACGTCCTCGCGTACGCGGGGAGCGTGACGCTGGGCGAGACGGCGTCGGTCGACCAGTCGTTCGGCGCCATCGCCGGCGACGTGACCATCGCCGGCGAGGTCGGCGGCGACGCGAACGTCTTCGCGGGCTCAATCCCCCTCGCTTCGACCGCGAGCATCGACGAGGACCTCACCTACGAGGGGAGCCTCGACGACCGGGGCGGCGAGGTCGGCGGCGTCAAACAGCAGACACAGGAACTGGCGCTGTTCCCGCCCATCGGCCCGCTCTCCATCCTCTTCGGCGTGCTGATGTTCTTCGCCAACCTCCTTCTGGGCTCGATACTGCTGTATCTCGGGCCGAGATTCGCCGACGCCGCCCACGAGACGAGCGTCAACGAACCCCTCCGGACCGTCGGCACCGGCCTCGCGGCACTCGTCGCGACCGTCCTTGCGGCCGTCCTGTTCGCGCTCATGATAATCGGAATCCCGATAGCGGTCGCGCTGCTGGTAGCGGTCGTCGTCCTCGGGTGGGTGGCCGGCGTCTACGGCCGGTACGTCGTCGGGGCGTGGCTGCTGTCGTACACCAGCCAGGACAGCCAGTACCTCTCGCTGCTCGTCGGGGTCCTCCTCGTCGGGCTGCTCGGCATCGTCCCGTTCCTCGGATTCGCCGTCCGGGCCGTCGTCCTCCTGCTCGGTGCGGGCGTCGTCACGTTGGGGTTCGTCCGGGTCTACGAACTCGTCACCCGGGACCGCGGCGGTCTCTCGAACATCTAGCGGCACGCTGAACACCCTCCGGTCACAAGCCGACGTATGCGCGTGACGTGCGAGGTCGTCGGCGAGGGGACCCACGACCTCGAACTGGAGGCGGACGCGACCTACAGCGACGTGCTCGAGGCGGTCGGGCTCTCGCGACACGAGGCGTCGGTCCTCGTCGACGGCTCGCCGGTCCCCGAGGACCGTCGCGTCGACGCCGAGTCGGTCCGCGTCCTGCGGCTCATCGAGGGCGGCTGAGCGGATGGAGATCCGTCCCGCCGCTCCGGACGAGGAGGCGGCCGTCCGCGGCGTCCTCAACGCCGCGATGCTGTCGGTCGACGAGGCGGCGCTCCGGCGCGGAACGACGCTCGCGGCCGTCGAGGACGGGCGGCTCCTGGGTGTACTGGTCCTCGACGGCGCGGAGATAGCGGCGGTGGCGGTCCGGCCGCGCCGACGCGGACAGGGTATCGGCACGGCGCTCGTCGAGGCGTCCGCCGCCCGCTGCGAGGGGCTGACGGCCGGCTTCGACCCCGGCGTCCGGCCCTTCTACGAGTCGCTCGGGTTCGATATCGAGTGTGCCGGCGGCCGGTGTCGTGGCGTCCGCCGGTCAGACTAGCGGCCGGACCAGGTCGCGGCCGGCCGCGAGCAGTTCGTCGACCCGCTCGCGGCTGCCGGCCTCGGCGTAGACCCTGAGCTTCGGCTCGGTCCCGCTCGGCCGGACGAGCAGCCACGAGCCGTCCGCCAGCAGGAGCTTGAAGCCGTCGGCGGTGCCGACGTCGTCGACGGCCGCGCCGGCGACGCTGTCGGGAATCTCGCCCTCGAGGGCGTCGACGACGGAGGCCTTCCGGTCGTCGGGGCAGTCGACGCTGACCCGGTCCTGGACGATGTCGCCGTGGGCCTCGCGGAGGCGGTCCAGCCGGTCGTCCAGCGGTTCGGCGGCGTGGGCGGCGGCGACCAGCAGCGCGACGAGCACGCCGTCCTTGTTGCGGAGGTGGCCGGTGACGCCGAAGCCGCCCGACTCCTCGCCGCCAAAGAGGGCGTCGTGGTCGGCCATCGCCTCGGCGACCCACTTGAATCCGACGGGAGTCTCGTGGACCGCGTGGCCGGGCGCCTCCGCGATGCGGTCGATGAGGAACGTCGTCGAGACGGTCCGGACCGCGTCCCCGCTGCCGTCCTCGAGCAGGTGGTCGTACAGCGCCGCGTAGACCCAGTTCGAGTCGACGAAACCACGGGCTGGCGTGACGACGCCGAGGCGGTCGGAGTCGCCGTCGTTGGCGACCCCGAGTTCGGCCTCGCCCGTCCGGACGCGCTCGACGAGCGTCTCGAGGCGCTCGCCGGCCGGCTCCGGCGGC
>PXQM01000134.1 GCA_003021325.1 Halobacteriales archaeon QH_10_70_21 | reverse complement strand
CCCAGGGCGGCGACTGGTACTCGGCCTCCTGGAGGTCGTCGGGCCAGATGACGCGCTGGCGGCCGTTGCCCTCCTCGTCGGTCTGCCACTGGAAGTACGTCCCCTGGGCGTACTCCGGCCCGTAGCGGACGTCGTGGGGGAACCGACCGTCGGGGCCGAAGAACGCCACCGTGCCGCTGGTCCCGGTGTAGGAGACGTCCTCGAGCGCCGAGACGAGCGCGTCGCCGCCGACGGCACCGGCGCTCTCGATGGCCTCCTTGAGGATGTAGACGGCGTCGTACGCCGAGTAGCCGGTGTAGACCGGCAGGCTGTCGTACGCCTCCTGGTAGGCGTTCGCGTACGGGACGGTCTCCGCTGTCACCTCGGAGGTCGGCGTTGCCGTGGTCTGGGAGAACGTCGAGGTGGCGGCGCCCTCCGTCGCCCGGAAGTAGGAGGGCAGCTGCGTCGGCACGTGGATGCCCCCGAAGCCGAACGGCCGCTGCTGTTTGGCCCACTGCACGAGGCCACGCGTCCCGATGTGGGCCAGCGCCGTGAACGCGCCGTCGACCTCGTTCTCCTCGAGCTCGTCGTAGATGGGCGTGAAGTCCTCCGTCCCCTCGGCGATGCGCGAACGCCCGTCACCTCGACGCCGGCCTCGTCCTCGAGGCGCTCGGTGATGGTGCTGGTGACGGGGTCGGTCCACTTGAAGTCCTCCGCGAGGAACGCGACCCGCTCTCAGCCCATCGCGTCGAAGCGATCCTTCGCGAACTGCACGAGCGACTCGCCGAGGTAGATCGAGTTGATGGGACCGACCCGGAACCAGTACTTGTTGGTGTCGTAGTCCTCCTCCAGCATCGCCGGCGCCTCGGGCGTCGCCGCGCCGACGGTGAGGTGGATCGTCTCCGCCTGGGCGATGTTGCCCGTTATCGACAGCAGGTTCTCGGAGCCGAAGATGCCGAGCGTGGCGTCGACGTTCTCGCCGGTCGTCAGCTCCTAGTAGACCTGCCGGGTCGTCCCGGGGTCGTCCTTCGTGTCCTTCGTCGAGAGCTCAACGTCCGACCCACCGATGCCGTCCGCCGCGTTGATCTCGTCGACGGCGAGCTCGGCGCTCTTCATAATCGAGTCGCCCATGGGGAGGTCGGCCGGCCCCAGGGCGCCCAGGGTTATGGTGTCGGGCAGGTCGCTGTCGCCGTTCCCGTTGCCGTTCCCGTTTTCGTTTCCGTTCCCGAGACAGCCGGCGAGGGCGGTGTCGACCGCACCCGTCCCCGTCGTCCTCAGAAACGCCCGCCGCCGGACGAACGACGAGCCCGCTCTCTTTGTATACGTATCCTGCCGTCCGTCTTTATTATTGTTAGACATAGCCGTGCTGGTCCACAACAGGAAGGAATAATAAAGTCACTGGAGGTATTTATATACTACGGAGTAATCGACCGGCCCTTACCGGCACTGTGCTGATAAAGGCTGGGGGTTACCGCGCCGTCCACCCGCCGTCGACGGCCAGCGTCCCGCCGGTCACGTAGCTCGCGAGGTCGCTGGCGAGGAACACGGCCGGCCCCGCCACCTCCTCGGGGTCTGCGAAGCGGTCCAGCGGCGTCCGCTCGAGGATGGACCGCCGGAGCGCCTCGTCGGCGCGCAGTTCCTCGGTGAGGTCGGTCGCGACGTAGCCGGGCGCCAGGCAGTTGACCCGGACGTCGGGCGCCCAGTCGAGCGCGAGGCTCTTGGTCAGCCCGACGAGCCCGTGTTTGGAGGCGACGTAGGGGTGCTGGCGCGGCAGACCGACCAGGCCGCCGACGGACGCGACGTTGACGAGTGCGCCCTCCGACGCCTGCAGCGCGGGGCCGGCCGCCCGGGCACAGGCGAAGGCCCCCTCGAGGTTGACGGCCATCGCCTGCTCGAACCCATCGTCGGAGACCGACGACGGCGGGCCGAGCGCGGCGTCGGGATTGATGCCGGCGTTGTTCACGACGACGTCGACGCCGAGGTCGTCGGCGAGTCGGTCGAAGCAGTCCGCGACGGCGTCGCCGTCGGTCACGTCGATTGTCTCGAGGCGGCTCTCGACGCCACGCTCGCGGACCGCGTCGACGACCGACCGCAGCGAGGACTCGCTGCGCGCCAGCGGGACCACGTTCGCGCCGGCGTCGGCGAACGCGAGCGCGATGGCCCGGCCGATGCCGCGCGACCCGCCGGTGACGACCGCCGTTCGCCCGTCGAAATCGAGGGGTGCGTCCATACCGGCCTCCGGGCCGGCCCGGAGAAAAGCGTGCCGGGGGCGGCCGGTTCGTAACGCTCATACCGCCGCTGCGTCTACGGTACGGTAATGGACCTGCGCGTCATCGAGAACCTCGAGACCGAGCTATCGATCGAAATCGCCGGCGAGGACCACACGTTCATGAACGTCCTGAAGGGGGCGCTGCTGGAGGTCGACGGCGTCACGGCCGCGACCTACGACATGAACCCCGAGCAGTCCGGCGGCCAGACCGACCCCATCGTCACCATCAAGACCGACGGCAGCATCGAGCCGCTGGACGCCCTCGAGGAGGCCGCCAGCGGCATCAAGACCAAGACGGGCGCCTTCCGGGACGCCTTCGAGTCGGCGGCCTGACCGTCGCCGCTCCCGTTCTGCGGGACGTCCCGAAACGGTCTTGGAAGTCGGGCGACCACCCCCGGACATGCAACGCCGCTCGTTCCTGACCGCTGCCGCCCCGTCGACGAGCGCGCTCGCCGGCTGTCTCGGCGGCGACTCCGGGTCCGGAACGCCCTCCGACGGCGACGGGACGACGCCCACGTCGACGGACGCCAGTACCGGCTCCTTCGAGCGCAAAGAGGTCGAAGGCGAGATGGTCCCCCTCGTCCCCGTCGACGTCACACGCGAGTGGTACGCGGCGGGCTCGGCGACGTTCGCCGACGCCCGCGGCGAGGGGCAGTACGAGCAGGCCCACATCGAGGGCGCCGTCTGGAGCCCCGCGCCCGACGGCCGGGGGGACGACCCCCTCGAGGCGCTGGCGACCGACGAGCGCATCGTCTGCTACTGTGGCTGTCCCCACCACCTCTCCTCGCTGCGGGCCGCCAGCCTCATCGAGGACGGCTACGAGTCGGTCTACGTCATCGACGAGGGGTTCTTCGAGTGGGCCGACCGGGGCTACCCGGTCGCCGGGACCGAGGTCGAAGGGTCGGCGCGCGTCGTCCGGGGCCGGGCCGACCCGGCCCACGCCGGGGAGCCGGTGTACGCGAGCCACGAGCCGACCGACCAGCGGGAGGCCGCCTTCGTCGCCGCCGACGGTGCCTACGAACTCCACCTCCGGTTCGCCGACCTCTCTCCGGACGCGCCGATTCGCGTCGTCGCGCCGCTCCCGGAGCTGACGGACGGCGTCGTGACGCCGCCGCAACGAGCAGGGCGACGGCGGCGCTCCGGGGCCGCTAACAGGCGGCGTAACCGACCGCGACGGTATCGTCCGGCGTGACGTGGATGGCGACCGCCTCGGCG
>PXQM01000133.1 GCA_003021325.1 Halobacteriales archaeon QH_10_70_21 | reverse complement strand
AGGCCGACGCCTGGCGCGAGCAGTGCCAGGCGTGGAAGCAGGAGTACCCGATGGACTACGCCGCGCCGGAGGACGACCCCGTCAAGCCGCAGTACGTGGTCGAGGCCTTCGACAACGCGACCGGCGACGACGCCATCGTCACGACCGGCGTCGGGCAGCACCAGATGTGGGCCTCCCAGTACTGGACGTACACGGAACCGCGGACGTGGGTCTCCTCGCACGGCCTGGGCACGATGGGTTACGGCGTCCCGGCGACCATCGGTGCGAAGCTGGCGGCCGACGACGACCAGGAGGTCGTCTGCTTCGACGGCGACGGCTCCTTCCTAATGACCTGCCAGGAGCTGTCCGTCGCGGTCCGCGAGAACCTCGACGTCACCATCGTCGTGCTGAACAACGCGGCCGTCGGGATGGTCCGGCAGTGGCAGGACGCCTTCTTCGAGGAGCGCCACATGGCCTCGGAGTACCCCTGGGTGCCGGACTTCGACACCCTGGCGGAGGCGTTCGGCTGCCGCGGGTTCCGCATCGAGAGCTACGACGAGGTCGAGGCGGTCGTCGCCGCGGCTCTGGAGTACGACGGTCCGAGCGTCGTCGACGCCCACATCGACCCCGGGGAGAACGTCTACCCGATGGTTCCCAGCGGTGGCGACAACGGGCTGTTCGCGCTGGCGGAGGACCAGCTATGAGCCGCAACCAGAACGTCCGCCGGGACGGCCTGGAGGGCCCCGAGCCCGAGGAGCGACAGCGGCCGGTCGGCCGCCGGAACTCCCAGGGTATCCGCGTCGACCCCGAGGTAGGGGTCGAACACGGGCCGCGCCGGACCATCATTTCGGCGTACGTTGAGGACGAGCCAGGCGTGCTGGCGCGCGTCTCCGGGCTGTTCCACCGCCGGCAGTTCAACATCGAGTCGCTGACGGTCGGCCCGACGCAGAACGAGGGCTACTCCCGCATCACGATGGTCATCGAGGAGCCCGACCCGGGCATCGAGCAGGCGAAGAAGCAGCTGGGGAAGCTGCTGCCGGTCGTCCACGTCCGGGAGCTGGACGCCGACCCCGTCGCCCGGGAGCTGGTCATCGTGAAGGTCGACGGCGACGAGCCGGACAAGGTCCAGGCCATCACCCAGATGTACGACGGCCAGACGCTGGACGCCGGCCCCGAGACCATCACCGTCCAGATAACCGGCGACGAGGGCAAGATCGACGACGCCCTGGACGCCTACGAGCAGTTCGGCATCCGGGAGATAGCCCGGACGGGACAGGCGGCGCTGGCCCGTGGCGCCATCGAAACAGCACGGGTCGACGAGACGCACACATGAGCGCAGACATCTACTACGACGACGACGCGGACAGCACCGTACTGGACGACCGGACCGTAGCCGTCCTGGGCTACGGCAGCCAGGGCCACGCCCACGCCCGGAACCTCGACGACTCCGGCGTCGACGTCGTCGTCGGCCTCCGGGAGGGGTCCAGTTCCCGGGAGGCGGCGCGGGCCGACGGCCTCGAGGTTGCGACGCCGCACAACGCCGCCGAGCGGGCCGACGTGGTGAGCGTCCTGGTGCCCGACACGGTCCAGCCGGCCGTCTACGAGCGAATCGAGGGCGCCCTCGAGCCCGGCGACACGCTGCAGTTCGCCCACGGGTTCAACGTCCACTACGGCCAGATCGAGCCGAACGAGGACGTGGATGTCACGATGGTGGCGCCGAAGTCGCCCGGCCACCTCGTCCGCCGCAACTACGAGAACGACGAGGGAACGCCCGGGCTGTTGGCCGTCTACCAGGACGCCACCGGCGAGGCCCACGACGTCGGCCTCGCCTACGCGAAGGCCATCGGCTGCACGCGGGCGGGCGTCGTCGAGACCACGTTCCGCGAGGAGACCGAGACCGACCTCTTCGGCGAGCAGGCCGTCCTCTGTGGGGGCGTCACCTCGCTGGTCAAGCAGGGATACGAGACGCTCGTGGAGGCCGGCTACTCCCGCGAGATGGCCTACTTCGAGTGCCTCAACGAGCTCAAGCTCATCGTCGACCTGATGTACGAGGGTGGGCTCGGCGAGATGTGGGACTCCGTCTCCGACACCGCCGAGTACGGCGGGCTCACCCGCGGCGACGATATCGTCGACGAGCACGCCCGCGAGAACATGGAGGAGGTGCTCGAGGCCGTCCAGGACGGCACCTTCGCCCGCGAGTGGATCAACGAGAACCAGGCGGGCCGGCCGAGCTACACGCAGCTCCGGCGCGCCGAGAAGGACCACGACATCGAGGACGTGGGCGAGGACCTGCGCGCGCTGTTCGCGTGGGGGGAGGAGTAGCGAGATGACCGACCGACCCGACGCACGACAGCACGACCGAACGACCACACGGACGCGACCCACCGAGACAATGACCGACACGAACACCACCGAGACCGAGCGACGCACGACCGACGGCACGGAGTACAGACCGACCCTGCAGGACCTGAGCCACACCAACCCGTACACCGGCGACGTGTTCGGCGACACCCAGACGTACGGCCGCGGGAAGGCCGTCGCCGCCGACGGCGGTGAGGCGAATATCGAGAGCCGACCCTCGTCGGAAGCGGGAGCATCCGACGGCAGGGCGCGCGACGCCGACGAGGAGGCCGGCGCGTCCGACGACGAACGCGACGTGGACGAGGAGACCATGGAGGACGTAGCCCACGAGCCGCCGGGCGACGCCGACGGCGCCCAGGCGGCGTACGACCGCGGAGCCGGCAATGAGTGAGCGGACGCTGTACGACAAGGTGTGGGAGCGCCACAAGGTGACCGAGCTCCCGAACGGCCAGGACCAGCTGTTCGTCGGCCTGCACCTCGTCCACGAGGTCACCAGCCCCCAGGCGTTCGCGATGCTCGAGGAGCGCGGCCGCGAGGTCGCCTTCCCGGACCGGACCTACGCGACGACGGACCACATCGCCCCGACGGAGGCGGAGAAGCGCGAGCGGCCGCTGGCCGACGACCAAGCCGAGGAGATGCTGTCGGCGCTGGAGCGCAACACCGCCGAGAACGGCATCACGTTCTTCGGCTTCGAGTCCGGGAAGCAGGGCATCACCCACGTGGTCGCCCCGGAACTCGGCCTGAGCCGGCCCGGAATGACCGTCGCCTGCGGCGACTCCCACACCGCGACCCACGGCGCCTTCGGCTCCATCGGCGTCGGTATCGGCACCTCACAGATACGGGACGTGCTGGCGACGGGCTGTATCGCCGCCGACAAGCAGAACGTCCGCCGCATCGAGGTCGAGGGGGAACTCGCAGAGGGCGTCACCGCCAAGGACGTCATCCTGAAGATAATCCAGGAGCTCGGCGTCGACGGCGGCGTCGGCCACGTCTACGAGTACGGCGGCCCCGCCATCGAGGCGCTGGACATGGAGGGCCGGCTGGCCGTCTGCAACATGTCAATCGAGGGTGGCGCTCGCGCCGGCTACATCAACCCCGACGAGACGACCTACGAGTACCTGCGCGGCCGCGAGTACGTCCCCGAGGGCGAGGCCTTCGAGGAGCGCAAGGCGTACTGGGAGTCAATCAGTAGCGACGACGACGCGGAGTACGACGACGTCGTCACGGTCGACGCCGGAGGGATGGACCCGCTTGTCACGTGGGGTATCAACCCCGGCCAGGTCATCGAAATCTCCGAGACGGTCCCGGCGCCGTCGGACTTCGAGGCCCGCACCGACCGCGAGGCAGCGGAGACGGCCTACGACCACATGGAGGTCGAGCCGGGGCAGTCGATGCTCGGCTACGACGTCGACGTTGCCTTCCTCGGTACCTGCACGAACGGTCGCGTCTCGGACTTCGTCGAGGCCGCGCGCGTCCTCGAGGGCCGCACCGTCGACGAAGGTGTCCGGGCGCTGGCGGTCCCCGGCTCGGAGTCCGTCCGCGCCGAGTGCGAGCGCCGCGGCATCGACGAGACGTTCATCAACGCCGGCTTCCAGTGGCGCCGCGCCGGCTGTTCGATGTGCCTGGCGATGAACGACGACGCCCTGGAGGGCGACGAGGTCTGCGCCTCGTCGTCGAACCGGAACTTCGTCGGCCGGCAGGGCTCGAAGGACGGCCGGACGGTCCTGATGAGCCCCGGCATGGTCGCGGCCGCGGCCGTCGCCGGCGAGATCACCGACGTCCGGGAGTACCTGGACGACGACCGCTCCGGCGCCGCGGGCGGCGTCGAGGAGGTGGCCGACTGATGACCGACGACTTCTGTCACACGCCGGCGCGTGACAGCGCCGTCGCTCACGGGCCCACCGGAGGTGTGCTGCGATGACCGACGACCAGCACATCACCGACGTCGCGGGAACCGGCGTGCCCATCCCCGGCGACGACATCGACACCGACCAGATACTGCCGGCGAAGTTCATGAAGGAGGTCACGTTCGACAACATGGCGGACTACCTCTTCTACGACGTCCGGCGGGACGACGATGGCAACCTGAACGACCACCCGCTCAACCGGTTCGACGGGGCCAACATCGCCGTCGTCAACTCCAACTTCGGCTGCGGCTCCTCGCGCGAGCACGCCCCACAGGCCATGATGCGGTGGGGCATCGACGGCGTCGTCGGCGAGTCCTACGCCGAGATATTCAGGGACAACTGCAAATCGCTCGGCATTCCCGCTGTGACGACCGACCACGAGACGGTCGTCGAACTCCAGGAGTGGATCGAGGCCAACCCCGACGCCGAAATCGAAATCGACGTCGAGGCCGCGACCGTCACCTACGGCGACACCGCCATCGACGTGGCCGTCGACGACGCGATGCAGGAGGCGCTCGTCGAGGGCATCTGGGACACGACCGCGCTCATGTACTCCAACATGAGCAAGGTCGAGGAGACGGTCGCCGGGTTGCCGTACGTCGAGGCCGATGGCTGAATCGGTGCTCGTCGTCCCGGGCGACGGTGTCGGTCGGGAGGTCGTCCCCGCTGCCGTCGACGTCCTCGCCGAGGTCGCGGACCTGGAGTTCTTCCACGCCGAGGCCGGCGACCACGTGAAGGCGGAGACCGGCGAGGCCTTGCCCGAGGAGACCTACCGTCGCGCCAGCGAGGCGGACGCGACGCTGTTCGGGGCCGCAGGCGAGACCGCCGCCGACGTCATCCTCCCGCTCCGGGCGGCCGTCGGCTCCTACGCGAACGTCCGACCCGCCCGTGCGTACCCGGGTGTCGACGCGCTCCGCCCCGAGACCGACCTCGTGTTCATCCGCGAGAACACCGAGGGCGTCTACTCGGGTATCGAGGACGAAATCGTCGACGGCGTGACGACGCTGACGCGCGTCATAACGGAGGACGCCTCCCGGAGAATCGCCGAGTACGGCTTCGACTACGCCGCCGAGAACTGCTACGACGACGTCACCGTCGCACACAAGGCCAACGTGATGCAGGTGACGGACGGCCAGTTCCTCGAGGCGGTCGAGGCCGTCGAGGGCGTCCTCGCCGACGGGCCGCGAACGCCGGACCTCGGCGGCGACGCCGCCACCAAGGACGTTACTGCAGCCGTCCTCGAGCGGCTGTAGTCTGTCGTCGGCCGTCGAAGCGTCGTGTCCGGGTCCGGTGGGAGTTTCCCCCGGCGAGCGGTGGGCGGTATCTACGGCAGCCAGGGCCTCGGTCCGGTGATTACGACTCCTCTGCGGCGGCGGCCCGCACCTCCGCCCAGCGGCCCTGTTCCTCGAGGTGGAGCTGGAGTTCCTCGGCGTAGGCGCCGACCATCGACTCGGCCGCCTCGAGCTTTTCCTCGTCGATGCCGTCGTCGCCGCCGCCACCGCCGCCGAGGCCGAGCGAGTCCAGCACCGACCCGATGATGCCGCCACCGCCCCCGCTGTCGGGCTGTTTCGGCTGCCCCATCGGCCCCATCTGGGAGACCTTCTCCAGCTCCGGCATCATCGTGGGGAGCTGCGACGTGTCGGCCACGAGCTCGGCGGCCTCCTCGTCGGCCGGCTGCTCGATCTCGAACGTCGTCGCCGTCATGATGAGTCCCCACTCCTGGCGCGAGAAGGGGGAGTTGTCGACCGTAGAGGAGAACTCGTCGTCGACGGTCATTCTCGCGCCGACTATCATGTCCTGCCAGTCGCTCATAGCTCGTCGTAGGGCCTCGCGAGTATAAAAAATGCGAGGCAACGAGGGCACCGCGGGGGGAGAGCGGACTGGCGAACGACGCCACGATGGCGTATGTGGTTTCACGCCAAGGGCTGAAAGGCCAGCATGGATGAGTACGACTTTCTCGTCATCGGGTCCGGGTCGGGGCTGGACGTCGCGAACGTGGCCGTCAACCGTGGACTGTCCGTCGCCATCGTCGAGAAGGGGCCGCTTGGCGGCACCTGTCTGAACCGCGGGTGCATCCCCTCGAAGATGCTGCTGTACCACGCAGACGTCACGGAGACGGTCGAGCGCGCCGACGAGTTCGGCATCCACGCAACCGTCGACGACGTCGATTTCGCCGACATCGTCCGCGAGGTCAACGAGGCGGTATCGGCCGACGCCGACTCGATCCGGCGAGGGCTCCGCTCCTCGGAGCAACACGAACTCTACGAGGGCGAGGCGCGTTTCGTCGACGACCGGACGGTCGAAGTGAGCGGTGGGGCCGACGACGGCGCGCGGCCACGTTCACGGACCGCTACGCCGAGCGGTTCGACCTCTACACGGGCTACGAGGCGGTCGCCGCCGAGCAAGCGGGCGAGTCCGTCACGGTCGAGGCCCGTCCGTCCCCGGATGCGGGGACCGTCAGGAGCCCCGGCGGCGAGGCGCCGGTCGACGAGGCCGACTCCCTCGAGGTGGAGGGGGACGAACTACTGCTGGCCGCCGGCCGGGGTCCGAACTCGGACACGCTGGACCTCGCGGCGACGGGCGTCGAGACCGACGAGCGCGGCTCCGTCGAGACCGACGAGTACCTCCGGACGACAGCCGATGGCGTCTGGGCGCTCGGCGACATCGTCGGAGAGTACCTGCTGAAGCACAACGCGAACCACGAGGCGCGTGCAGTCATCGGGAACCTGTTCGGCGAAGACCTGGAGCCCGTCGACTACGGGGCGATGCCGTTCGCCGTCTTCGCGTCCCCCGAGGTGGCGGGCGTCGGCGCCCGGGAGGCGGAGCTGCGCGCGGCGGGCGTCGACTACGCCACCCGGAGCTACCCCTACGAGGAGACCGCCCGCGGTGACGCCATGAACGCCGAGGGGCTGGTGAAGGTCATCATCGACCTCGAGGGCGAGATCCTGGGCTGTCACATCGTCGGTCCGGAGGCGTCGAACCTCATCGAGGAGGTGGTGGTCGCGATGACTGCCGGCTCGGGGACCGTCCGCGACATCCGCGAGTCGGTCCACATCCACCCGGCGCTGTCGGAGGTCGTCCAGCGGGCGTTCGTCGGGCAGTTCACCCGGCCCGGCCAGGACCACGACCACCACTGACCGACGACCGGCGGGCTTTGGGTGTTCGGTCGCGGCCACGCACGACCGACGCGTCCTTGTCGGGCGGGCGTAGGAGCGGTCGTAATGACGAAAGCAGCAATCGTGATTCTGGCGGGTACGGACGGGCACGAGAACCTCGGTCGACTGGTCACCGGCCTCGAGACCGCACGCGAGTTCGTCCAGGCGGGTGACGAGGTCGAGGTCGTCCTCGACGGGGCGGGCACCCAGTGGGTCGAGGAGCTCGAGGACCCCGAGAACGACAACCACGACCTCTACCGCGCGGTGAAGGACGACGTCGGCGCCTGCGAGTACTGCGCCGGGGCCTTCGGGGCCGATGCGGCGGTCGAGGACGCGGGGCTGGTCACCTTCGACGACCACGACGGTCACCCGAGCATCCGGTCGCTCGTCGCCGACGGCTACGAGGTCACCACCCACAGACCGGCACCCCGAGCGCGAGGGCCACGAGCCCATCACCTACTGACCGGCGGCTCGAGGCCCCTGGTACAGTTCGAAAGAAATCCGGGCGAGAGCGAGCGGAGACGCCTCAGAACGCGTCGGTCGTCACGTCGACGTCGGCGTACAGCGACTCCTTGAGGGAGTCGCGGACGTGACAGATGTCCTCGCCGAGTTCGAGCAGGTCGTCGACCTCGCCGTCGTCGAGGTCGGCCTCGACGTGCATGTGGAAGCTGATGGCTGTGAGGTCGTCGTCCTCGTTGCGGTCCGCCTCGGCCTCGGTTTCGACCTTCCCGAGCTCCAGGTCGAGCTCGCGCTGGGCCCCGGCGCGGCAGGCGAAGGTGAAACAGGAGGCGTAGTCGGCGACGAGCACCTCGTTCGGCGTGGGTCCCTCCGCGCCGGTGGCGTCGATGCTCAGCTCGAAATCGCCCGCGCGGCTCAGTGCGTGGAACTTCTCTTCGTTGACGGTGGTGGTCTCGATGTCGGCCATTGCGGTCCCGACTTCGCGCGGCTCCCTTAAAAAGATGGGCCGAACGCCGCTACAGCTCGAAGCGCTCGTCGCCGTCGAGGATGACCGCCTCGGCGCCGGCGCCAGCCGCCTCCAGTTCGCGCTCGAACTCGGCGGGGTCGATTTCGATGGGCGGGAAGGTGTCGTAGTGCATCGGCGCCGCGTAGTCGGGGTCGAGCCAGTCGGCGGCGATGGCCGCCTGTGCCGGCCCCATCGTGAAGTGGTCCCCCGCAGGAAGCGCCGCGAAGTCCGGCTCGAGGTAGGGCCCGATGACGTCGCGCATCTCGGTCGTGAGGCTGGTGTCGCCCGCGTGGTAGAAGGAGGTACAGTCGGGGTCGGCCTCCTGGGTCGGCTTCTCGTCGGTCACGACGAACCCGGCGGGAACGCCGGCCGAGACCTCGTAGCCCGTCTCGATGCCGTTGGTGTGTGCGGCCTGGGTCATCGTCACCCACGCGTCGCCACACTCGACGGTGCCGCCGAGGTTCATCCCCATCCCGCCGACGGCGTCCTCGAAGCCGAAGTCGTCCTCGGCGTAGGCCACGAGCTCCGGGACGGCCGCGAGCGTGGCGTCCGAGAAGTGCGCGGCGTCGCCGACGTGGTCGGCGTGGCCGTGGGTCAGGAGGACGTAATCCGGGTCCAGCGATTCGGGGTCGACGTCGGTCTTCGGGTTCTGGAAGAAGGGGTCGATCAGCAGGTCCGTGCCGTCCACCGAAACGTGCCACGTCGAGTGTCCGTGCCAGGTTAGCTCCATAGCGGTTCGACGTACTCGCGTGAGAGTCTTAAGAGTGGGTGCCGGCGACGGAACTGCCGGCGGCCCGGGCCGGGACCGGCCGAGTTATTGGGCCGCCGTACAGTACCTGGACCATGGACGTGCGCCGGGTCCGGACCGAGGGGGAACGCGAGGACGCACTCGAGGTCCGCCGCGAGGTGTTCGTCGAGGAGCAGGGCGTGCCGGAGCACCGTGAACTGGACGGCCGCGACGACGAGGCGACGCATTTCGTGGCCTACGACGGCGACAGGCCGGTCGGCGCGGCCCGCCTCCGCGGGTACGAGGCCGCGACGGCGAAGGTCGAGCGCGTGGCCGTCCTCGGACCCGAGCGCGGGCGCGGTATCGGTCGCGCGCTGATGGCAGTCGTCGAGGACACCGCCGCCGGCGACGGCTTCGACGAACTCCTCTTGCACGCGCAGGTGCCGGTCGTCGGGTTCTACGAGCGCCTGGGCTACGAGGTGACGAGCGGGGAGTTCGAGGACGCCGGTATCCCGCACCGCGAGATGCGGACGGAGCTATGAGATCATCCCCGGCGTCAACGCCGAGGTTTCCCCTCGCGCGGGGTCGACCGGGCCGACACCACCGGAGCCACGATTCCCCCGCGGATACTCCTCACACGCAGGCCATCAGACCGGGTGAACGGTGTGGGTTGCTCGGGTGTCTGCCAGGCCCGTGCGGGCGGTGCCATCCACCTGACTGCGCCTCACGGCGGAGTCTGACTCCGGCAGGCTCGCGTTTTTGATGACGGCTGAACGCCAAACCGCACCCACGTGGGGAAAACGGAGTGAAACTGGCGCGACCCACGCCCGTCCTGTTGGGGCCTCGGGTCCGACGGAGCGTCGGACCGCTCGGACCGCACGGGACGAGCGGGACTCTCTCGTTGTCGAGGGGAGCCGGGGGCGAGGCCGCGAACCCTTTTGAGGCCCCCCGCCGGACGGCCTGTATGAGACGCGTTCGATTCCGGGACCCGGGCGGCCACGTCCGGAACGGGGAGTGGACCGGAGCGACCGACGCCGAAATCCGCGCCTACCCGACCGACGGCGACCGCTACACGGTCGCGCCGGAGTTCTACGCCGCCGTGTGATCCCTCGAAGGTCGTCTGCGTTGGGCTGAACTACGCCGACCACGCCGCCGAGCAGGGCAAGGAGATACCGGACCGGCCGCTTCTGTTCCTCAAGCCGCCGAACACGGTCGCGAGCCACGACGAGACCATCGAACTACCGGCCGGCAAGGAGCGACTCGACTACGAGGCGGAACTCGGCGTCGTCGTCGGCGAGCGGTGCCGGAACGTCGACGCCGCAGAGGCCGGGTCCGTCGTCGCGGGCTTCACCTGCGTCAACGACCTCTCGAACCGCGACGACCAGGCCGTCGAGACGAACTGGGTCCGCGGGAAGGCCTTCGACGGAGCCGCCCCCCTCGGGCCGGTCGTCGCCTCCCCCGACGAGGTGCCGGCCGACGCGGCGGTCCGGTGCCACGTGAACGGCGAGCTGCGCCAGGACTCCTCGCGCGAGCAGTTCATCTTCTCCGTACCGGAGTTGCTGGCCGAGATCACCTCGTACATGACGCTCGAGCCCGGGGACGTGGTCTCGACGGGAACGCCCGAGGGGGTCGGGCCGCTCTCCGACGGCGACACGGTCGAGGTAACGGTCGAGGGCGTCGGAACGCTCCGGAACGAGGTCGAAATTCCGTGATGTTCTACTGGTACCGGCCGGCGATACACATCTGTGAGTCCTCGGACGTCGAACGGGCACTCTGCGGGACCGAGGTGACCGGAGCCTCGCCGACGATTCGGCCGCTTCCCGAGGACGCGACCCCGTCGAAGTACTTCGACGACCGCGACGCGGAGGGCTGCCAGGGCTGCGAGCGCATCTACACGTCGCTGCAGGGGTAGCCCGCTGCGCGGAGACTGCGGAACGTGCCGATTGAAGGGTCACAGGAACGCCGGCGGCATGCCGAGCAGCCCCGAGACGACCAGGAGGCCGACTGCCAGGAGCGACGCTCCGAGGTAGAACGGTCGCGCGTTCCGCGCCGGTTCGCGTATCTTCCGCTCGTCGATGCCGCGCTGTGCCCGCGCGCTCCCGATTTCGACGGCGGCGGCCAGCCCCAGCCACAGCGCGACCATCACGAGGACGAGGTAGCCGCGGGTCGTGCCGGTCAGCGACCCGACGGTGTACCCGGTCCCGGCGAGGTGGCCCCCGGAGACCAGCATCAGCAGTGCGCTGACGCGGGTGACCCACTGGAGCTTCGAGACCACGCTCCCGAACGCGTCGGGTTCGAGTTCGCCGTCCATCGCGAGCGGCAGGACGGCGGCGACGACGAACAGCACGGAGCCGCTCCACAGGGCCGCGAAGGCCGTGTGGATGGTGTACATCGCGGTGTCTACGACCATGCCGGGGTGACCGACCGGCACCCACTAATAGACACGACATCCGGCAGCACCGTTTTCCGTCGCCGCGCCGACCCTCCGGTATGGACCTGCGCGAGGCCTTCGCCGCCGAGGGCGTCGTCGCCGTCGTCGGCGCCGGCGGCAAGAAGTCGACGCTGTACGCGCTGGCCGCGGACCTCGGACGGGCGGTCCTGACGGCGACGGTCCGCATCCCGCCCTTCGAGGGCCACGTCGAACGGCTCCTCGTCACCGACGAGCCTGCCGCGGCCGTCGCCGAGAACGGGACCTGGCCGCTGGGCGCCGTCCCCGGTCGGGACGGCGACCGCGACCGCTACCTCGGCTACGAGACCGGAACCGTCGACGACCTCGCCGGGTCGACGGACGCCCCGATACTCGTCAAGGCCGACGGCGCCAGGCGGCGCTGGCTGAAGGCCCCGGCGGACGACGAGCCACAGGTGCCCGATTCCGCAAGCGTCGTCGTTCCCGTGGCGAGCGTCCGCGCCGTCGGCGAGGACCTCTCGGAGGAACGCGTCCACCGGCCCGAGCGGGTGGCGGCGCTGACCGGACTCGACCCCGGCGAGGAGATACGACCCGACGACGTGACGACCGTGCTGACCCACGAGGCGGGCGGGCTGAAGGGCGTCCCGGACGGGGCCACCGTCCGACCACTCCTGAACATGGTCGACGACGACGACCTCGAGGCGACGGCCCGCGAGATAGCCGCCGACGTGGTCGCTCACCCGCGCGTCGAGGCGGTCGTGCTCGGGCGGATGGACCTCCGGACTGTCGTCGACGTAGTCGAGTGACGGACACGGGGACGGCATCATCGCCCCTCCGGGTTGGGGAGGCGTACGGTACCGACAGTCCGGTCGATACCAGTCGCGAGCGGGACGTCCGGGACCGGGACCTCCTGTCGCGGTGGAATCCGCTCGTTGCCGGGGGTGAACTGTCGGATGAGCCCCCGCGGCGACTGCTACCGACCACCGGAGCTGGTCGAGAGCCCTCTGCGAGACGGGTGCCCCGCATCGAGCGGGTACGGACAGCCCGATACGGCCTCCGACGGGAACCGCGTCGGCGGCTCAGAACTCCTCGACGTGGGGCCGAAGGTCCAGCTCTAGCGTCCACGCCGAGCGGTCCTGCTCGACCAGCGTCCAGTAGGCGTCGGCGATTGCGTCCGGGTCGAGGTAGTCGTCGCCGGCCGCCTCGGGGTCGGTCCCCGGCGGCCGTATCATCCCGTCGATGACGACGTGGGCGACGTGGACCCCCTTGGGGCCGAGTTCGCGCGCCATCGACTCCGCCATGCCGCGGCAGGCGAACTTGGCGGCGCTGAAGCCGACGGCGCCCTCCCGCCCGCGGACCGATGTGGTCGCGCCGGTGAAGATGACCGTCCCGCCGTCCCCGTCGACCATGTCGCCGACGGCGGCCTGCGAGCAGTGCAGGGCCGCCTCGGGGCCGACCGCCAGAGCCCGTCGGAACTCCGCTGGGTCCTGCTCGAGCAGGCCGTCCCACGTCGCGGCGCTGGCGTGGTTGACGAGAACGTCGACGGG
>PXQM01000132.1 GCA_003021325.1 Halobacteriales archaeon QH_10_70_21 | reverse complement strand
GCAGATCGAGGTCGTGTTCGACGACCTCACCCTCGGGTTCGGGCTCGGCTTCGGGGATCTCGAAGCTGCCCGGGATGACCGAGGCGCCCTGCGGATGGAAGTCCCGGTGGGGCTTGTCGATACACAGGATGGTCGAGTACTCGAATCCCGAGAAGTCCGGCCGCTTCATATGCAGCACCTTCTCGAAGGTCTTCGTCTCCCCCGGGGTCCCGGTCTTCGCCGGGTTCGAGATGTCCGACGCCTCGATGTACAGCCCCGAGCAGTCGGAGGCCAGCCCGGAGTCGAGTTCGCCCTGCACGAGCGCAGAGAGGTCCCGGCCGTTGTTCGTCGCCGGAAAGACCGTGTAGCGGGGCTCGTGGTAGTCCCGCCAGTCGGCCTCCCAGTCGCGGCACATGTGGCAGAATATCTCAGTGTACGGCCGGTGGCGGAACCGTTCGAGCCGCTCGTGTTCGTGGTAGACGACCCGGTCGGCGCCGTAGGCCAGACACTCCTCGGTCAGCTCGCCGACGCCGTCGCCGACCAGCACCGCGATGACGTCCTCGTCCTCGTCGTAGTCGTCGTTGTAGCCGTCCATCAGCTCCCGGGCCTTCCCCAGCATCTCCCGGGAGACGTCGATGAGTTCGCCCTGCTGGGTCTCGCAGTAGACCCACATGTCCCGGTACTCGCCGTCGACGGTCCCCTCGACGTACTGCTTGTCGTTGGTCGGGTGGTTCAGCTCGGGATACTTCTCCTCCGGCGGGACGTACTCGACCTCGGTCTCCTCGTCGTCCTCCTCGAGGTTGTCGATCTTCTTCTCTATCTGGGATTTCGCTCTCGGGGTCGACCGCCTCGTCCTCGCCACCGACCTTCTCGAGGCGGTCCTCGATGAGCGTGATGACCGGGTCGCGACCCTCGCCGCCCCTCTCGAGGGCCAGCATCTCCTCGAGTTCCTGTTCGTCATCGACGTCCCTTAGCTTCGGTCCGAGCTCCGCGATGTCGTGGTCTGTGGGGTTTATCTCGGGCATTCAGTCACCTCCTGCGTAGGCCGCCATCTCCTCGAACACGTCCTCCATCCCGGCCTCGTCGTCGGGGTCGACGACCGTCGCCTCCCGCTCGGAGGGCGCCTTCGGAATCGGGTCGACGCCCGCCACGATGGTCGGCGAGCCGTCCAGCCCGATGTAGTCGGGGTCGAGGTTCAGGTACTCGTGGTTCCACATGTGGAACCGGTCCCAGTCGGTCATCTCCCCGTCGGTGTCGTCGTCGAGGTACTCGCCGAACTCCGCAGCCCGCTCTCGGGTCTCGGCGCGAAAGTCCTTGTGCCGGCGGTCTCTATCTCGGAGACGTCACCCTCGACGAGCCGCTTCGTCCGGACGACGCCCTCCTCCTCGTCGATGTCGATGGCGACGACGTGGGTGATGAGCGGGTAGTCCGGTAGCTCGTCGTTGATGTTCAGACACCACTCCGTCTGCGGGCCGGTGTGGCCCGTCTCGCCGTCGGCGGTCTTGAAGCCCGCAAACAGCAGGTCCGGGGGCTCCTCGAGGTGGTCGATGCCCGTCGAGACCGTCATCGCGGTCGCCCAGGTGTCGGCCGCGCCCATCTCGCGGTCCGAAAGCAGATACAGCTCGTCCGCGTAGACGTCGCGCATCCCCTCCTGGAGGATTTCGGCGTAGCCAGGCGGTCCCATGCTCATCAGCGACGCCGTGCCGCCGTGACGGACCTTCGTCTGCAGGGCCGCACGCAGCGCGTGCTTGTCGTTTGGGTTCATTACGGTCGGCGTCTTCCCTCGCTCGAGGTGGCCGTCCTCGTCGAAAGACACCTGTCCCTCCCGGAAGTCCGGTACACCCTTGGTCAGTACCAGTGTGTCGATTGCCATCTGTTCTCGTGTCAATGGCTCCCACCAATCCCTAATAGTTTTTATCACATTACCGCGCGGGAGAAGGACGGAGCTAACGCTGGACGGACCGCCGACACGTGGACGGGAGGGCGGTTACCCGGCCCCGGTCAGATACGGCCGGCTCGTCCCGGGTCGACGTCTATCGCGTCGACCGGACAGACGTCGACGCACAGCATGCAGTCGATGCACTGGTCCTCGCTGGTCGGGTTGGCCTTGATCTCGCTTTCGGGGTGGTCCGGCGTGTCCACCCACTCGAAGACGTCGACGGGGCAGTCCTCGAGACACGCCCCGTCCGCGATGCAGATGTCGAAGTCGACCGCGACGTGGGTCCCGCGGATGCCCAGCTTCTCGGGAGGGTCGGTCGGCCCCCAGACGTCGACGCTGTGCTCCTGGCCCTCGTGCTCTCGGTTCTCCTCGAAGTTCGGATCGATGGCCATGCTACCTATTCCCAGATGGGGCGCGAACTTAAACGTTCGCGCGGGTTCAGGGATGAGCGAAGTACGCGACGTTCTCGTCGGCGTCCAGTCGGTCGATTCTGGCGAAGCCGACGCGCTCGAACTGGACCACGTCGTCGCTTCCGTATCCGGTCAGTCCCGGTTCGGCGTGCCCCGTTTCGTCGCCGTCCATAGTCCGTAGCCGCAGCGGGACGCTCCCGTCGGCTGGCACCCAGTGGACGACGTCGACGTCGCCCTCTCGGACGATGTCGATGTCCTCGCCGGTGAACTCGAAGGCGTTCCGGGTGTGGCGGACCGGCCCCAGACCCTTCAGCCACACGCGCTTGCCGTTCGGTGGGACGTCGTCGGGCTCGACGCGGACGGCGCCGCCGACCGGAATCTCGCGGACGCCGCGCTCCTCGTGGTCCGGAGCGTCTTCTCGACGCCGTCACGAACAAAGAACCGCCGGTCGGCGTCGTCGTCGACCAGGTCACGGTTCTTCGAGTACACCGACGACATCGCGAGGTCGACGTTCGCCGTCGAGGTGCCGAGTTCCGCCATCGCATCGACGATGGCCTCGCCGCGGATGCCCCGGCGCCGGAGGCTCGCGATGGTCGGCGCGCGCGGATCGTCCCACCCGTCGAGTTCCCCGGCCTCGACCTTCTCCCTGATGCTCGAGGTCGACATCGTCACGTCGTATGCGTCGACCTGGACGTGCCCCCAGTGGACGACCTCGGGGTACTCCCAGTCGAAGTAGTCGTAGACGAACCGCTGTCGCTTCGCGGAGTCCTGCAGGTCGATGCCGCGGATGATGTGGGTGATTCCGAACAGGTGGTCGTCGATACCCGACTGGAAGTCCAGCATCGGCCAGCAGCGGTACTCGGCGGCCGCCTCCCGCGGGTGGGGCGTGTCAACCATCCGGAAGGCGACCCAGTCACGCAACGCCGGGTTCTTGTGCGCGATGTCGGTCCGGACCCGGAGGACGATGTCGCCCGAGGCGTGCTCGCCGGCCACCATCGCGTCGAACTCCTCGTGTGTCGTCTCGGGGTCCTTGTCCCGGTGCGGACACGGCTCGCCGTCGTTCTTCAGTGCCGAGAACCGCTCGCCGCTGCAGCTACAGGTGTAGGCGCCGCCAGTGTCGATGAGGTTCCGCGCGTGCTCGTAGTACGTCTCGACGCGGTCGGAGGCTTTCACTACCTCGTCCGGCTCGAAGCCGAGGTACTCGATGGCGTCGACGATCGCGTCGTAGGCGTCGAGGTCCGGGCGCTTCGTCTCCGGGTCGGTGTCGTCGAACCGACAGAGAATCCAGCCGTCGTAGCGCTCCTTGTACGTCCCGATGACGGCGGGCATCCGGGCGTGCCCGAGGTGCCAGGGCCCGTTCGGATTCGGCGCGACCCGCATCCGGACCTCGTCGTACGCCTCGACGTTCGGCAGGTCCGAGAGGACCCGCTCGTCGTCCTCGTCGTCGGCCTCGAGTTCCTCTAGCCGCTCGGGCGCCAGCTCTCCGAGGCGCTCCCGTTTCTCCTCGGTCGAGAGCCCGTTCACCGCCTCGATGACGGGCGCGATGACGCCCGGAATCTCGTCGCCGTGTTCGCGGAACTCTGGGTTCTCACCCATCATCGGCCCCATGATGGCACCGACCTGTGCGTCGCTGTCGTGTTTCAGCGCGTTGAACAGTGCGGCGGTCTCGGCCTCTCGCTCGACGCGCTCGCGGAGGTCCTCGTCCATTGCCAGAGGATATTCGCGGGGGAACCAAAACCCCGCGGGTTCGGCACCGTCGCAGTGGTGGCTACCAGGCGGAACGCTCCCCGTCGCTTCGGCCGCCCGTGTCCCGCACTCCCGCCTCGGCGGACGGCCGCTCGGCCGTCAGGTCACGGGGCGTCTGGCCGCCCGTTCCCGTATAAACGTCGGGGAGTGGGCATCCGAAAGACGGCCTGCTGCTCGCGGTTCGAACGCGAGGAGGCGAGGTAGAGCCAACCGAGGGTGCCGGGAGGCGAGAGGTGCGCTGGCTCGACGTCGCCGTTCGGTGCGACCGGCGGGTTTCAGTACCCGCGCTCGACGAGGAAGTCGGCGATATCCCCGAGCAGCCGCCGCGATTCGCACTGTGGGAGGACTTCGAGGCGGCCCTTCCCGCTGGCGACGAGTTCGTCGGCCATCTCGCGGGCGTATTCGATGCTGCCGGCCTCCCTGAGCCGCCCGACCGCAGTCTCGATCTCCGCCTCCGTCGGGTCCTCGCCGACGAGCCCGTCCACGTCGACCCCGTGGTCGCGGGCGTGCAGCGTAACGATGGTCTGCTTTCCCTCGATGAGGTCCGACCCGCGTTGCTTGCCGAGGGTGTCGCTCGGGACGGTTAAATCGAGGAGGTCGTCCTGAATCTGGAAGGCCCGGCCGACGTCGAGCCCGTAGCCGTGGAGGGCGTCGACGGTCTCGTCGTCGGAACCGAGGAGGATGGCCGGAATCGACGCCGCAGCCGCGTAGAGGACGGCCGTCTTGAACTCGACCATCTCGAGGTACTCGTCTGCCGTCACGCCGTCCCGCTCCTCGAAGTCGACGTCCAGTGCCTGCCCCTCGCAGATCTCCGTACAGGTGGTCGCGAGTTCGTCCAGGGCCCGGACGCTCCGCGCCGCCGGCGCGCCCGTATCGAGCATGTACTCGAAGGCCTTCGAGTAGAGGGTGTCGCCGGCCAGAATCGCGGTCTCGAGGTCGTACTCGCGGTGGACCGCCGGGACCCCCCGCCGGAGGTCGTCGTCGTCCATGATGTCGTCGTGGATGAGCGTGAACGACTGGATGACCTCGATGGCGACGGCGGCCGTGAGCACGTCGACCTCGCCGTCGGTCGGCGAGGGGAACTCGCGGTAGTCGGCCGCCATCGGCTCGACGTCGGAGACGGCCTCGGCGGTCAAGAGCAGTATCGTCGGCCGGAGGCGCTTGCCACCAGCGTCCAGCAGGTACCGGGAGGCGCTGTAGAGCCGCTCCGGGTGCTTGACCGGGAGCTGTTCGGTAATCGCGTCGTTGACGAGCCCGCGACGGTCCGCGATTGCCGCCTCGACGCGTTCTGAGGTCGTCATTCCGTGATCTGGATGATGTTGCCGTTCCGGGAGATGTGGAGGTCACGACCGACCTTGTAGCCCTCGTCCTCACAGAGGTTGACGTAGTCGGAGTAGCCGCTCATGTCTTGGTGGGCGGGGATGACGTTCTTCGGCTGGAGGGCGTCCAGCATCTCGTAGTGGCCCTCCTTGTTGAGGTGGCCGGAGACGTGGATGTCGTCGTAGATGCGGGCGCCCTGCATGCTGAGGAGCTTCTCGGACTGGTAGCGCTGGCCCTCGTTCGTCGGTTCGGGGATGACCCGGGCCGAGAAGATGACCTTGTCGCCCTTGTCCAGCTCGTAGGGCGTCTCGCCGCGGCCCATCCGGGTGAGCATCGCGCGCGGCTCGCCCTGGTGGCCCGTGACGACCGGGAGGTAGTTCTCCTTGCCCTCCTCCATGATCCGCTTGAACGTCCGGTCGACGGACTTGCGGTGGCCGTACATCCCGAGGTCCTCGGGAAAGTCGACGAAGCCGAGCCGTTCGGCAGTGCCGCTGTACTTCTCCATCGAGCGGCCGAGAAGCACCGGCTGGCGGCCGATGTCCTCGGCGAACTCGACGAGGCTCTTGACGCGAGCGATGTGGCTGGAGAACGTCGTCGCGACGATGCCGCCGTTGTAGTCCTCCATCGAGCGCATGGCGTCCTCGAGGTGCCTGCGAGCGACCGACTCCGAGGGCGTTCGGCCCTTCTTGTTCGCGTTGGTGCAGTCCTCGATGTAGCAGAGAACGCCCTCGCGGCCGATCTCGCGGAACCGCTCCATGTCGATGGGGTCTCCCAGCACGGGCGTGTGGTCCATCCGTTTGTCGAGACCGTAG
>PXQM01000131.1:3505-5584 GCA_003021325.1 Halobacteriales archaeon QH_10_70_21 | reverse complement strand
GACCGTCTACTGCGAGCAGGGCATCCGCTCGATGTACTTCGACGACGTACCCGACGTCTGCTCGATGGACGACTACCGGTGGGCGCTGCGGCGGTGCCGCGAGATGGACGTCGACTCCCACCTCGAGCTCCCGGAGTCGGGCTTCGAGGGGCTGCTCGAGGACCTCACCGGCGTCGCCGCGACGTTCCGGGAGGCGGTATTCTCGCTGGTCCACTCGGGGACGGAGCTGTACGGCGAGGCGTTCGCGATGGCGCTGGGTGACGTGGCGACCGACTTCCTCACGAGCCACGAGGACGTCGCCCGGGCCCGCGAGTTCGAGGCGTTCGTTCGCTCGAAGCGGGCCGCCGAGGACCCCGCGGCGCTGGGGGCGCTCCAGCGATACTACGCGACGGTCTTCCTGCCACAGCCCGTCGAACGGGAGTGGCTGCGCCGACACGACGCCGAACTCGAGGTAGTCTCCCACGGCCGCAGCGAGCGGATGGCCGACTACGCAGCCTTCCACGGCGACGGCGGGGTCCACCTCGTCGTCGGCGCCGCCCACCAGCCCGGGGTCGTCTACTACCTCGAACGGCACCGCGACGGCCACCGCAGCCGCGGCGACCTCGAGCTGGTCGAGTGAGGCCGCGCCGTCAGGCCGACTCCGTCCGCCACTCGCTCACTCGTCCCGCGAGCGCCGACCGGAACGCCTCGAGGTCGACGGCCGTCCCGGCGTGCAGGAGCCGCCCGTGGTGTCGCCGCAGGACCGCCTCGAAGACCCGCTCGAAGGCGTCGTCCGCCGAACGGTCGAGGACCCGCCGCAGCAGGTCGTCGGTGGCGAGCCGCTCGGCCAGCGCCGCGGCGTCGCCCTCGAGCGGCTCCGGGTCGTACGAGCGGTCGACGGCGGGGTCGGGCAGCTTCGCGACGTCGCCCGTCTTGTTCCGAACGACGATTCCCGCGGCGGGCCCGTCGTACCACGTCGACTCCGGAACCGCGTCCGGCGTCGGGTCGAAGTCGGCCGCCCGGACCTCGCGGTCGAAGGTGTTGACCGTCGTCAGACCGAGCCGGTCGAAGACCCGCTCGACGGCGTCCGGCGGCAGGAATCCGCCGCGGTCCTCGTCGTGGACGTCCAGCCCGAGCACCGGGGGCAGCCGCGCGAAGTCGTAGGGGACCGCCTGCCGGTGAGTCGCCTCGGCGACGAAGACGACCGTCTCGACGTCGTCGACGGCGGCACGGAGCGCCCCGCGGTCGAGCGACTCCCGGACGTGCCGGACGGCGTGGCGGTACCGCGGCGGCACCTCGCGGCCGAACTCGCGGCGTGCGTCCCCGAACCGGAGGACGCCCGATTCCCGGAGCTGGAACCGGAGCTGTCCGCCGTCGACGAGCTCCTGTATCCAGAGGTGACCGGACCCGAGGAGCCCCTCCGGGGCGTCGTCGACGCGGGGAACCGGGGGGTACGTCTGCACGGCTGTGACTCCGGGCCCGGCCACTTCAGTCTTCGTCCGCGGCCGGCCGCTCGGGTCTTCGCGCGAGCCGTCCCGGCTGCCTCCGGCGGTGCCCTCGCCCGTGACGGGCCTCCGACTGGCGGTCCGGGGTCCGATGCGCCCGGCTGACCCGAATCGCGACGGCTCCCATCGGGTCGGCTACTCGTCAGTCGGAGGTGTCGGCATCGACGTCGCCGTCGACGCCCTCGACCGTCGCCGGCCCGGCGGCCCCCTGGTCGTCGATGACGCCCTCGGTCCAGCGCCCCAGCCCGAACCAGACGGCCGCGACGAGAAACGAGAGGAATGCGCTGACTGCGAAGGCGGCCCAGACCCCCTTGACCCCGACGCCGAGGCCGACGTCGATGGCGACGGCAGTACCGGGGAGGGTGACGGTCGAGAACGCCAGCGCCACCGCGAGCGGAATCCGGAAGACCCACCGCGAGAGGAACGACAGCGCCATCGCCACCTTGGTTTGGCCGGCGCCGCGAAACGCGCCCTGGACGACCATGGTGCCGCCGAAGAAGGCCCAGAATGGCGCGATGTACCAGATGAAGACGACACCCTCGGCGACGACCTCGGAGTCGTCGGTGAAGACGCCGAGGATGGGCTTGGGGAACGC
>PXQM01000131.1:0-3475 GCA_003021325.1 Halobacteriales archaeon QH_10_70_21 | reverse complement strand
GCCCGGTCCGGGGTCTTCGCTCCGAGGTTCTGCCCGACGCCGGTCGCGGTCGCCTGCCCGACGGCGCCGGCGACCGACCACGTGACCGACATCAGGCGGATACCGATGCCGTAGGCGGCGATGGCGGCGGCCCCGAACGGCGTCACGAAGGCCGCCATGAGGACCGCGGCGAAGCTGCGGGCCCACCCGTCGACCGTCGCGGGGTAGCCCACCGCGACCAGCTTCCGGAGAACGGCGGGGTCCGGGACGAGGTCGCCGACCCGGAGCCGGACGCCGAAGCCGCCCCGCAGGAGGACGCCGATTCCGACGGCGGCGGCGACGCCCCGCGAGAGGAACGTCGCCCAGCCGGCGCCGCGGGTGCCCATCGCCGGGAACGGCCCCCACCCGAGGATGAAGAATGGGTCGACCACGACGTTCAGCCCCGCCGAGACGACCACGAGCCACATCGCGGTCTTCGTGTCGCCGGCGCCCTGCAGCGACGCCCGGAACGCGAAAAAGAGGAACGTCAGCGGCAGGGCGAGGAAGATGACCTCGATGTACGCAAGCGACTCGGTGAACACGGCACCCTCGGCGCCGATGAGCGAGAGCAGCTCGTGGCGGACGCCCCAGCCGAGCGCCGCGAGCGCCGTCGAGACCGCGAGCGCGAGCAGGATGGTCTGGGCGACCACGCGGTCGGCCCGCCGGTCGTTGCCGGCGCCGACGTGCTGGGAGACCAGGGCGATGGTCGCCGCCGTGACGCCCACCGCGGTCGAGACGAACATCCACGACAGCGGGAACATGAGCGAGACGGCGGCGACCGGGTCGCGGCCGACCCGGCCCACCCAGAACAGGTCTGCGAGGTTGTAGACGGTCTGAAGCAGGTTCCCGACGACCAGCGGCCACGCTAGCCGACCCAGCTTCGTCGCGATGGTCCCGGTCGTCATGTCGACCCGCTTGCGCTCGCTCTCGGCCACCACCCCCGATAGGCGCGGCACGAAGTTGAATCCCGCGCTTCCCCGGACGTGGCCGCTACTCGTCGGCGGCCCGGACCGCCTCGCCGTCGGCCCAGACGTAGAAACCCTCGCCGGTCTTCTTGCCCAGTCGCCCCGCCCTGACCTTCCGTCCGAGCAGCTGCGGCGGCCGGAACCGCTCGGGCGGCCGCCAGCCAGGACGTCCCGATGGTCGTCTCGTCGGCGGCCTCCCACACGCTCGAGGCGGTCGCCGAGGAGCTGGGGTCGACGCCGGGCTGGTTCCAGCTGTACTGGTCCTCGGACGACGACATCGCGGGGAGCTTCGTCCGGCGCGCGGAGGCGGCGGGTTACGAGGCGCTCGTCGTCACCGTCGACAACAACGCCCTCGGGTGGCGCGAGCGCGACGTCGGCGACGGCTACCTCCCCTTTCTCGACGGCGAGGGCGTCGCCAACTACTTCGCCGACGAGGCGTTCCGCGACCTGCTGGAGGCCCCCCCGAGGAGGCCGAACTGGCGGCCATCCGGACGTTCATCGATATCTTCGGTGATCCGACGCTGACGTTCGACGACCTCGAGTGGCTCTGCGAGTTCGCGGAGATTCCGGTCGTGGTCAAGGGGGTGCTCCACCCCGCGGACGCCTGCGAGGCGGTCGAACGGGAGGAGGGCGACGCGGTGGTCGTCTCGAATCACGGCGGCCGGCAGGTCGACAACGCCGTGCCGGCCCTGGACGCGCTCCCGCGGGTCGTCTCGGCGCTCCCCGACGACGTGCCCGTGGTCTTCGACTCCGGGGTCCGGCGCGGGTCGGACGCGCTGGTCGCCCTGGCGCTGGGCGCCGACGCCGTCGGCCTGGGCCGCCTGTACGCCTACGGGCTGGCGGTCGACGGCGCCGACGGCGTCGAGGCTGTCCTGAAGAACTTTCTCGCGGACCTCGACCTGACGCTGGGGCTCGTCGGCTACGACGACGTCGAGGCGGTCGACCGCGAGGCGGTCGTCCGGGCCGACGAGCTCTGACCGGTCGCGGAGCTGTACATCCCGCGACGATTCCGTCCACCACTATCCGGAAATCGGCGTGTGAGCGGCTCACAACCCTGCAAAACCATTAATACACATCCGGTCATGGTCGGAATCGAAACGGAGGCAGTACTGATGACCACCGCTCCCACTCCGACGTATGCGGCCGCCTTCGAGCGGCGCAGGGCGGGTGTGAGCGGGTGGTCGGACGCCTCCATCGCACTCGCGATTCGCGCCGCGTAACCGACCCACCCGGTTCGGCGGCGCGACGGATTTCTCCGGCCCCTCTCGCCCGGTAGAACCCGTCTCCGCGGGTGCCCCCCGCCTTCTGCGCCGTCGCCCGACCGGGAGCCGCCCGTCCCGCCGGCGGGCTGCCGGGGCCGACGCGACGCCGAGCCACAGCCATCCCTCGACAGCCGCTGGTATCGCCTTGCGACGCGGGTTCGACTCCCGCCGGGGGCGTATGCTCACGCAGACCCACCGAGCGACCGTGGAAGTCAGAGTGCCCCGTGGCGCCGCCGGCGACGTTGCCGGTGGCGTCCGCGACGTCGTCGGCGACGTCGACGGCGTCGAGCGCGTCGAGGTCCACGACCTGGCGGGCGTCCGCCCCGACGCCCTGGACCTCTACGTCGACGCCCAGGTCACCGTCGGTCTCGCGGCCGACGTCGAGGCGCCCGGCCGACGACTCCGCGAGGGGTTCGGCGTCCTCGCGGCCGCAGTGGACTGACGGTTCCGTGCCGCCCGGGGCCACGCGGGTTCGACCCCCGACGGAACCCTGGGGCATCCGCCCCGTGATCCGAATGCAATCGGTCCACGCACCAGCGACCGAGGCACAGCTCGCATACCGTCCGGACGGCGACCCGCCGCCCGGCCCCTCGACGGCCCTCGCCGTCGTCGCCGTCGCCCTGCTGACGCTGGCGGCGGCTTCGCCCGCGCTGGTCGCCTTCTTCGCCGGCGGCGTCTGCCTGAGCGCGGTCCTGGACCGCCGGTGACGCCGCCGGCTCCACCGCCCGGCACCGAGCCGACCGGCGTGAACGTTATCAGCCTCCACGGCGCATGGGTGACCGAAGGGGTGCCGGACCGACGCATATACCTCTGGTGAACGTTCGCTCCCGACCGGACGTCGTCACTCGCCAGCGACGGAGCCGACGCATGCCCTGTCCCGTCTCCGGAGTCACGGCTGCGTCGTGGCCCGCTCGGCAAGAACCAAGTAGTGCAAAGCATTTATATGTGGAGTAGGCAAACCATTTAAGCATAATGCCAGGGCCAACCCGCCAGCGAGAGCGCACCACCGAAGACGAGACGGAGACCGGAGAGGAGACGGGTTGTCCGGAGTGCGAATCGGACTCGCTGGTCAGAAGCGGCGACGGGGGTGAACTCGTCTGCGAGGACTGTGGCCTCGTCATCGAGGAGGAACACATCGACCGGGGGCCGGAGTGGCGCGCGTTCAACCACTCCGAGCGGCAGTCCAAGTCCCGGGTGGGCGCGCCGACGACCCAGACGATGCACGACAAG
>PXQM01000130.1 GCA_003021325.1 Halobacteriales archaeon QH_10_70_21 | reverse complement strand
GGGCGCGTCGTCGGCGCACTCCCTCGAGACCACCTCGACCCGCCGGCGGTCGCCGCCGCCCGCCGCCGCGACCGGCTCCTCGACCAGGTACACCGACACCGACTCGACGGACGCCTCGCGTCCCGGGACGCCCCGCCGGCAGAGGTACGCACCGAGCGGGCGGCGCTCCGACGCGTCGGCCGCGCGCATCTCGCCGAAGTACCGGTGCCAGAGTGCGCTCGGATAGGTGTCGGCCGCGTCGGGCGGGTCCCACTCGACGGCCGACCCGTCGAGCGCGTCGACCCGCTCGCCGGTCTCCAGCGTCGCCGACGCCACCACCCACCGGACCGTCGTGGGCGGGTTCGGGGCGAACAGCTTCCAGACGTAGTCGTCGGCGTCGACCGCCGGTCCGTCGGAGCCGAGTTGTAGAGAATTCCGCCCTCGCCGCGGACGCCCTCGGTGATGAGAACACCGGTAGAGGGGAGCGTCGTGGGGTGAAACTGGATGAACTCCATGTCCTCTAAGGGCACGCCTGCGCGGTAGGCCATCGCGGGGCCGTCGCCCGTGTTCGCGACCGCGTTCGTCGTGTGGTCGTAGACCTGGCCCGGCCCGCCGGTCGCGAGAACCAGCAGCGGCGCCCCGAGGAGCATCGCGACCCACAGCCAGTTTATCGCGACCAGCAGCTCCGGGTACGCCGTCGCGTGCGGGCCGAGACCCACGGAAAACTGCTCCAGGCCGAGGACGTACCTGACGGCCTGCCCGCTCGTCCAGGCGTCGCTCCGGAGCTTGAACACGGCGTTCGTGACGTAGATGACCACGAGCTGCAGGAGGATGGCGGCGGTCGCGAGGGTAGCGACCCGCCGGCGCGGCTCCGCGTCACGGAGCGCGTCGACGGACCAGCGCCCGCCGAGCGGCAGACAGACGCCGAACAGCAGCGACAGGACCAGCAGGCCGTCGCCGCCGTTGAGGACGTACCGGTTGCGGAGGTACAGCGACAGCAGCAGGTAGCCCGTCACGGCGGTCGCGAGCCGGGTCCGGTAGCCGACGAGGAGCGCCGCGGCGGCCACGGCCGTCACGGCGAAGAGGACCGCCTGTCCCCGCGTCGACCCGGTGACGGTGTGGACCGAGAGCGTCGCCAGGAGCGGATAGGTCTCCGCGAGCGTCGACCGCGGCAGGACGCCGGCGTCGGTGTAGAACGCCGTCAGGTGCCGCGCCCGCATCGCGAGGTCCGAGAGCACGAGCAGGCCGAGCGCGACCCTGAACGCCCCGAGCGCACGGGCGTCGATACCGAAACGGTCGAGGAGGGCCGAACGGGCGCGGCGGCGGAGGGACTCCGAGCGCATCCTTCGAGGCGTTCATCGCTGCATATAATATGTCTTCTGTAAGCGGGGCGCCGGGCCGGGCGGAGACGCGCGCGAGGTGCCCGCCGGACGACGCCGCTCAGAACAGCGCCTCGTCGTCGTCGAGCACCGTGGCCGGTCCGCCGACGTCCCAGACGTGGGTGTCGACGCCCAGGTCGGCGATGGCCCCCTCGACGCGGTCGACGTGCTCGTCGGTCGTGTTCACGTACACCGACGCGCCGGTGTCCGTCGAGAAGTAGACCGGGACGCCCGCCTCCCGGAGGTCGCGGACGGTCTCGAACACCTCGAGCGTCTCGGGCTGCCAGTAGACCCAGCCGGACGGCCCGGTCATCGTCGCCGCCGCCAGCGACAGCGAGTCGTGTTCGGCGGTCTCGAACGTCGTCTCGAAGTCGGCGTTCCGCAGCGAGTGCCGCACCGTCCGTATCTGCTCGTGGATGTGGGCCATCCGCGCGTCGAACATGTGGCTATCGGCGGCCTCGCGGTGGGCCTCGGCAGTGTGCTTGAACGCCGGCACCTCGGGGAGATGCGAGAAGGCGCCGGTGACGGCCCGTGCGGCCGAGGCCGACCCCCGGCGGGCGATGGCCGACATCTCCGGATGGGAGAGTTCGAGGTCGGCGGCCGCACACAGCGCGACTGCGGCGGCCGCGAAGCCTGACGCCGAGGAGCCGAAGCCGATGTTCGTCGGGAAGTCGTTGATGGACTCGAAGCGGACGCGGTGCTCGACGCCGGCCAGTTCGCGGACGCGGTCGACGACCGACCGGATGCGCTCGGCGCCGCGGCCCTCGACGACCTCGCCGTCGACGACGTAGCGGTCCGCGTCGAACGAGGGGTCGAACTCGACGGTCGTCTTCGAATGGCTCGGCGCAGTACAGACCGAGATGGAATCGTGGTACGGGAGGCGCAACTCCTCGTCGTGCATCCCGTGGTACTTGACCAGCCCCTGGATGGGGTGGGCCTTCGCGGTCGCCTTCATGCCCGGGTCTGCGGCGGATGGCGTCTTTGCACTTTCGAACCCGCACCGCCGTCGCGGCGGCGTCCGGGCCGGGGGCGGCGCTCCGCCGCCGGACTACGGGGTCTCCCGCGGGACGAACCGCACGACGACGTCGCGGTCTGGCTGGAGATTGATGGCGGAGTCGACGCCGACGTCCGGCCCGTCGTGGGAGCCCTCGGCGTCGGAGCCGGCGAACTCGCCGATGGTCGCGAGCGTCGTCTCGGCGAGCCCGGGGACCTGGCTCTCGGCTTCCTCGGCCCGGAACTCCGGACCGACGAGCCGGAGCCGTTTTATCCAGGAGCCCTCCTCGCTCTCGGAGTGCAGGCTGACGGTGCTGTTCTTCACGACGCGGCTGAAGTCCCGCGAGCCGGGCACGTCCAGCGCGCGGAACTCCGAGGGGTCGGACTGCAGGACCGACCGGACGTCCTCGGGGTTCGACAGCAGGTAGACCCCCGAGTCCAGCGCGGGGTGCAGCGGCGGCACCCGGACGACGTCCCCGTAGCGGTCCGCGAGGAGCGTCGCGACGACGACCGGGTCGTCGTAGACCAGCGTCGGGAGCAGCTCGACGACCTCCGTCAGCGTCGGGCCCTGCCGTGGGTCGTCCCCGCCGCGGTCGAGGATGCTCATACGTGCGTGTCACTGACTAACACGTAAAACTCGACCGGCCGTGTCCGCGCCCGATACACGACGGCGCGGCTCCGACGACGGCCGCTACGGCCAGGTGCCGCCCTCCTCGTAGGCGTTCAGGACCCGCTCGATGGCCACGACGTAGGCGGCGGTCCGGAGGTTCGGCAGGTCGTTGGCCTCGTAGGCGTCGATGAGGCCGTCGAAGGCCTCGACGATGTGCCGTTCGAGCTCGTCGTTGACGCGCTTCTCGGTCCAGTAGAACCGCTGTCGGTTCTGGACCCACTCGAAGTACGAGACGGTGACGCCGCCGGCGTTGGCGAGGATGTCGGGGAAGACGTAGACGTCACGCTCGGTGAGGATGTCGTCGGCGTCGGGCGTCAGCGGTCCGTTGGCCGCCTCGACGATGACGTCGGCGCTGACCTCGCGGGCCAGGTCGGCGTCGATGGCGTTCTCCAGGGCCGCCGGCACCAGCAGGTCGACGCCGAGCCCCAGCATCTCCTCGTTGGTCAGCTCCTCGGTCGCCCCCGCGTAGCCGGTGACCGAGCCGGTCTCGTTCTTGTACCCCTTGACGGCGTCGGCGTCGAGACCCTCGGGGTCGTGGACCGCTCCCGAGGAGTCCGAGACGGCGACCACATTGGCGCCGAGTTCGGATTCCAGCAGCCTCGCGGCGACGCTGCCGGCGTTGCCGTACCCCTGGACCGCGACGGTGGCGTCCGCCATCTCCTTGTCGAGGTAGTCGAATGCCTCCCGCGCGGTCAGCATCGTCGAGCGCCCGGTCGCCTCCACGCGCCCGCGGGAGCCGCCGGAGTCGATGGCCTTCCCGGTGATGACGCCCGGCTCGGTCGTCCCCTCCAGCGTCTCGTAGGTGTCCTTGATCCAGTTCATCTCCCGCTGGCCGGTGTTGACGTCCGGCGCCGGGATGTCCGTGTCCTCGCCGATGAGCGGCCGCAGTTCCGTGGCGAACGAGCGGGTGATCCGCTCCATCTCGTCGGCCGAGTACTGGAGGGGGTCGATGGCGATGCCGCCCTTGCCGCCGCCGTAGGGGATGTCGACGACCGCGCACTTGTAGACCATCCACCCCGACAGCGCCTTCACCTCGTCGCGCGTCACGCCGGGATGGTACCGGATACCACCCTTGTAGGGCCCCCGGTCGCCGTTGAACTGCGAGCGGTAGGCCCGGAAGACGGCCAGCGACCCGTCGTCGAGTTCGACCGTGAGGTTGGTCTCGAGCACGCGCTCGGGGTGCTTGAGCCGCTCCAGCACGTCCGCGCCGACGTCGATGTACTCCGCAGCGTCGTCGATCTGCTCCTGCAGGCTCTCGAACGGGTTGACGTCCTCCGACATGGACGTCCAGTCGGCCAGTCGCCGCTTAAGCGTGACGACCCATATCACTGAGAGATTCCATATGTGATTAAGGTACACACTACCCGTCCTCGGCGGCCCGGTGGCGCTCCATCACGCGCTCGGCGCGGGCCAGGAGGGGGGCGTCTATCATCTCGTCGTCGACCCGGAAGACCCCGCGCCCGTCGGCCGCCTCGCGGGCCGCGAGCACCTTCTCGGCCCACTCGACCGCCTCGGGGTCGGGCGTGAACGCCTCGTTGATGGGCGCCACCTGCGCGGGATGGATGGCCATCTTGCCGTCGTAGCCCAGCTGCGCCGCGAAGGCCGTCTCTGCTGCGAGCCTGTCGGTGGCCTCGATGTCGGTGAAGACGGTGTCGATGGCGTCGACGTCGGCCGCGCCGGCCGCCAGCACGACCTGCTGGCGGGCGTGGCTGACCTCCTCGCCGCTCTCGGTCCGTGTCGCGCCGATGTCGGCCGAGAGGTCCTCGGCGCCGAAGACGAGGGCGTCGACCGCCGGCACCGCCGCGATTGCCGCCGCCTTGAGGACGCCGCGGGCGGACTCACACAGCGCCAACAGCGGCAGGTCGGCGCCGCGCTCCGCGATTAGCTCGTCCATCTCCAGGACGCCGGCCGCGGATTCGGCCTTCGGCACCATCACCGAGTCGATTCGGGGGGTGCCCTCCAGGACGGCGTCGAGGTCCGCGGCCGCGGTTCCGGGGTCGGCGTTGACCCGGACGCAGACCTCGGGGTCGGGGTCGAACGACGGGTCCGTCAGCACGTCCGCGACGGCCGCGCGGGCGTCCGGCTTTTTTTCCGGGACGACGGCGTCCTCGAGGTCGAACACGACCGTATCGGCACCCGCGCCGGGCGCCTTCCGCATCAGCTCCGGCCGGTCGCCCGGCGAGAACAGCACGCTTCTGCGAGCCATAGGGGAGCCAACAGGCGGCACCAACTTAACTGAGGCGCCGGCCCGGTCCGGTCCCGTTTTGCCGCCGCCGGGCGTGCCGGCGGCCATGCCGGGACTGTACTACGAGGAGTTCGAGGTCGGCCAG
>PXQM01000129.1:6117-18885 GCA_003021325.1 Halobacteriales archaeon QH_10_70_21 | reverse complement strand
ACAAGGCCAAGCAGGGCGTCGTCGTCGCCCGGGTGTCGGTCCGGAAGGGCAGCGCCCGCAAGCAGCGCTTCAAGGCCGGCCGCCGCTCGAAGCGCCAGGGGGTCAACAAGATCACCCGGCGGAAGAACCTCCAGCGCATCGGCGAGGAGCGCGTCGCCCGGAAGTTCCGGAACCTGCGCGTGCTCAACAGCTACTGGGTCGGCGAGGACGGCTCCCAGAAGTGGTTCGAGGTCATCCTGCTGGACCCGGAACACGGCGCCATCCGGAACGACGACGACCTGAACTGGATCTGTGACGACAGCCAGCGCGGCCGGGCGTCCCGCGGGCGCACCTCCGCCGGCCAGCGCGGCCGCGGCCAGCAGAAGCGCGGGAAGGGCACCGAGAAGACCCGCCCGAGCGTCCGCGCGAACGACAAGCGCGGCAAGTAACCGGGCCACGTTCCCCTGTCCTATCCCGGGCGGTCTCACGCGGAGTCGCACGCGGGCGACAAATACAACCTCAGGGCGCCTAAGACGCCAGTATGGGCGAGACGCGACGGGTCGTGCTGGCGGAGGACGACGCCGACATCCGCACGCTCGTCACCCGGACCCTCGAGGGCGAGTTCGATGTCGAGGGGTTCGGGAACGGGCGGACCTGCTGGGAGCACCTGGAGTCGGCCGGGCCGCCCGACGTCCTCCTCCTGGACGTCATGCTGCCCGGGATGGACGGCACGGAGCTGTACGAGCGCGTCCGCGACGACGACCGGTTATCGGCGGTGTCGGTGCTCTTTCTCACCAGCCGGGAGGAGTCGGACCTCGCGTCGGCGGTCGGCGAGGAGGTCGACTACATCGCGAAGCCGTTCAGCCCGAGCGCCCTCCGCGAGCGGCTCCGTGGGCTCGAGGACTGACCATCGCGCTCGGGGGCTCGCGGCGCATGCCGCCGGGAATCCGCTCGTGATTTTCGTCTTCAGATGTCATATTGGCGTACTTTCATAAGCTCTTCTATTGTTGGAGACGTTTCACCCAGCCGTCTCACGGCACCTCTAAAACCGCGGGCCGCCCGGCGTCGCGCGGCGACCGGGCGCTCACTCCTCGTAGCGGTCCGCGGCCGACTCGAAGGCCGCCTCGTCCAGCTCCCGCGAGCGCCGTCCCTCCGCTTCCGCCAGCGCCTCGGGGTCCGGCGAGGCGTCGTCGTCGATCCGCGCCCACGAGTCGTGGATCTTGGCGTGACACCACCGACAGAGGAAGACCGTTATCTCGTGGGCCGTCTCCTTGCGGTCGTCGTCGCGGTACTCGAGGTGGTGCTCCTCGAGCAGCGGCCGCGCGTCGTCGTGGGCGAGACGGCGGTCCTCGAGCCCGCACCGGAGACACTCCTGGGAGCGCTGTCTGGCCCGGAAGTGCGGGCAGTCCCGCCAGTCCCACTCGCCCGCTCGCGGGTCGTCGCGCTCCCCGCTCGCGCACCTCGAGGCGCTCTGCGCCTCGCTCCCGGGGGCGGCCGCCGGACACCGGAGGTCGTCGGCCCGGCGCTCCCGCGCGAACTCCGGGTCGTGGTGGCCGTGTTCGGCCGCGTACCGGCACCGGCCGTCGTCGGTCAGGTGGTCGCACCGCTCGACGACCTCGTAGGGGTCGTCGACCCCGACCGGCGTCCCCTTCGGCGTCTTCTCCATACGCGGGGCTGGGTCGCCGTCGGTATTGAATCCTGGGTCCGGACGAGGCTTTTTATCGGGGCGGGTCCCACCCCGGACCGTGCGCGTCGTCCACGACGCCAACGGCGAGGAGCGGACCCTCGCGAGCGATGTCGACGTCGCCGACGGGCTGTTCTCGGAGGGTCGGGGGCTGATGTTCCGCCGGTCGATCCCCGACGACTACGCCCTGGTCTTCCCGTTCGGGCGGTCGGGAACGCGGAGTCTGCACATGGTCTGCGTCCCGTTCGACATCGACGCCCTCTGGCTGGTCGACGACGAGGTCCGGCAGGTGAAGCGCCTCCCGGCGTGGACCGGACTGGGCCGCGCGACGGCCGACACCGTCGTCGAGCTACCTGCGGGGGCGGCCGACGGCGTCGAACCGGGGGATACGGTCCGCGTGACGGGGGTGTAGGCCCGGACGGCCCGGCGGGGACGATTCCTGCGTCAACCCCCAGGTTAATACGGTCCCCCGACGTTGTAGGGGGTACAACCATGCCGAACCCCAATCCGGCAGAGGATAGAGTAAGTCGCCGCGAGGCGGCTGGTCGAGAAATTCGACCGCTCGCCCACCGCTGAGGATTCTCCCGTGACGAGCCTGTTCGGGGACCACCCAGCGACTGCTCCCCTCGAGGACCGAGACGTACAGCTTCTGGACACGACGCTGCGGGACGGCGAGCAGGCGCCCGGCATCTCGCTGTCGCCCGATGAGAAGGCCACCATCGCGCGCGAACTCGACGCGGCCGGCGTCGCGGTCATCGAGGCCGGCAGCGCCTGCACCGGCGCGGGCGAGCGGAAGACCATCTCCCGGGTCACCGACCTGGAGTTGGACGCCCGCGTCACGAGCTTCGCCCGGGGGGTCCAGCACGACATCGACCTCGCGCTGGAGTGCGACGTCGACGGCGTCAACCTGGTCGTCCCGGCCAGCGACCGCCACGTCGAGGAGAAGGTCGGCGCCACCCACGAGGAGGTCGTCGTCGACACCGTCGACCTCGTCGAGTACGCCACGGACCACGGCCTGTGGGTCGAGGTGCTCGGCGAGGACGGCTCCCGGGCGGACCTCGAGTTCCTCGAGGAGCTGATGGGCGCGGCCATCGACGCCGGCGCCGACCGGGTGTGCGCGCCGGACACCGTCGGCCACGCCACGCCCGACCGGACGCTGGAGGTCTACGCGCGGCTCTCCGAGCTGGGCCCGACGTCGACCCACACCCACGACGACCTCGGGCTGGCCGTGACGAACGCGCTGGTCGGGGTCGCCGCGGGAGCCGATCTGGTCCACGGGACGATCAACGGCATCGGCGAGCGGGCCGGCAACGTCGCCATAGAGGAGGTCGCGGTCGCCCTGGACCACGGCTACGGCGTCGAGACGGTCGACACCGAGAAGCTCTACGACCTCGGGCAGCTGGTCTCGACGACGACCGGGGTGCCGCTGGCGCCGAACAAGGCCGTCGTCGGAGAGAACGCCTTCACCCACGAGTCCGGCATCCACACCGACGGGACGCTAAAGGACGACGCGATGTACGAGCCGTACCCGCCGGAGAAGGTGGGCCGGAAGCGCCGGCTCGTCCTCGGCAAGCACGCAGGCCAGGCCGGCGTCGAGGCCGCCCTCGCCGAACACGGCATCGAGGTCGACGACGACGACCTCGGTGAGATCGTGTCGACGGCGCCGAGCGGGTCGCCTCCGGCACCGGCTCCGGGCCCGTCGACGCCGCCATCGCCGCCGTCCGCTCCGCGCTGGGCGCCGTCGCCAACGCGCAGCTCGACTCGTACCACGTCGACGCCATCACCGGCGGCACCGACGCCGTCGTCACCGTCGAGGTGGAGATGTCCCGCGGGGACCGGACCGTTACCGTCGCCGCCTCCGACTCGGACATCACGACCGCCTCGGTGCGGGCGATGGTCGACGCGCTCGACCGGCTCCTGGCCGACGAGCCGACGCCCGCACTGGCCGACGACTGACGGTCGCCGGCACGACGCAGGAGGCTCCGCTCGTTTTTTGGAGCGCTCGGCGCTACCCGGTGGTATGGGACCGCTGTCGATGCACGGCGACCTGGTGGTACCCCTGCGGTTCGCGCTGGGGCTGGCCGCCGCCGTCCCCGCCGTGCTGTTCATGGACGCCGTGATGGCGCGGTTGCCGGAGGGCGAGACGCCGCCGCAGGTGGCGTCGGGCGTGCTGACCGGGACCTCCCCCGACGAGGCGCCGCGCCGGCTCGCCGCCGTCGTCCACTACGTCGCCGGCCTGCTCACCGGGCCGCTGTTCGTCTGGTTGCTCCTCGTCGCCGAGGGGCTCCTCGGCGCCGGCATCGTGGCGACGGCCGTCGCCGACCTCGCGCTCTTCGTGCTGATGGTCGGCTTCTTCGTCTTCGTCGTGCTGCCGCGGTCCCGGCTCGAGCCCGGTCGAGCCGGGGCGGTCCGGCGCGACTGGGTCACCGCGGTGGCAGCGTACCTGCTCGTGGTCGTCCCGGTCGTCCACGCCGGGTCGCTGCTGCTGTGAGCGGTCGCCCAGGGTCCGGGCGGCGTGATGCTCGTACGGGTCGTTGGAACGATTCACCGGCCGTCGCCGACCCTGGCGACGGTCGGTAAGCGCCCACAGGGCCCCGTGTCAGACCCCGTAGGGGTCGAAATCGAGGTCGACGCCGCGGGTGGGGTCGTAGGCCTCGCGGAACCGCGCCGGGAGCGCCTCGGCCGCCTCGGTGAACAGCAGCGCGACGCCGAAGGGCACCGAGTAGGTCGTCGCGTCCGGCGGGTCGGGGTCGACGAACAGCGCCCCGGCGGCCGGCTCGTCGACGCCCGGTATCGACGCCAGCTCGGCCTCCATCGGCACCAGCCCGGCGACGAGGTTCGGGGCGAAGGCGCCGTTCGGCAGCGGCGCCCGCGGCTGGACGAGACAGGCGCCGACCGGCTCGTCGTCCTCCGTCAGGACGGCGTAGGTCGGGGTCTCCTGGTCGTCGCTCCAGAGGTCGCCGGCGACAGCCGGCGGGTCCGCGTCGGTCGCGAAGGCCATCTCGACGCCGCCGACGCGGTCGAGGGACTCGAACCGCCACGGCTCGCCGTCCGCGTCGGGGTCGCCGGAGAGCGTCGCCTCGACGAGGTCGCCCGTCCGGAGCGCGTCGACGGCCGCCTGTCGGTCCGGGTACCCGGTCTCGTAGACCGTGTAGAGCCGCCCGGCGTCGACCTCGTAGAGGTTGAGGTGCCGGACGCTCTCGACGACGCGGAAGACCCGGAACCGGCCCGAACGGCTGTCCATACTGGCCCAAGCGCGCCCGGACGGGAGAACCCTCTGGTAGCGACGGCGCCGGTCAGGGCCAGAGGCCGCGGGCCTCGTGGGCCCTCGAGAGCCGCTCGATGGCGACGACGTAGGCGGCGTCGCGCCACGTCGCGTCCTCGTTCCGCTCGTAGGCCGCCTCGACGGCGTCCCACGCCTTCGCCGTCTCCGAGTGGAGTTCCACGTTGACGCGTTCGCGCGACCACGCCCGGCCGGTCGTAGTGCGCCAGGGCCTTCCGGGCGACGATGGCGACGCTGCGGCCGGGCGCCTCGTCGCGGCCGTAGCTGCCGCCGACGACCGGGGGCTTCCCGGTGACGACGCCGGGACGCGTCTCGCCCTCCTGTATCGAGCAGGCGTCCATGATCCGGGCCATGGTCTGGGCGTCGGTGCCCATGTCCGGCGCGGGGATGTCGGTGTTCGGCCCGATGACGGCACGCAGCTCCTCCGTGAACCCCTTGGCGCCGCCGAACGGCAGGTCCACCACGGCGCACTTCCAGGTCATCCACATCGAGAGGCCGATACACTCCTCGCGGGTCACGCCGGGATGGAAGCGGAGCCCGCCCTTGTGGGGCCCGCGGACGCTGTTGTGCTGGGCGCGGTAGCCGGTGAAGGTCTCGACGGTGCCGTCGTCGCGCTCGATGGGCACGGTCACCTCGTGGACGGCCTTGGGCTCCTCGAGCCGTTCGACGACGTTCGGGTCGATGTCGACGAAGCCGGCCGCGCGGCGGAGCTGGCGGCGGGCCACGGCGCGGGCCGAGTCCGGTTCGGTCGACGGGTCCGTCTCCGGCGGAACGTCGAGGCGGTGTTCGATGACATGGCTGGGGTGGGTCGTCCGTACCTCGCCTCTCGGACGCCCGGCACGGTTAATATTAATTGTAATAGGTGATTGGTTCACAATCCAAGTGCTAGTATGACTCGCCGGCAGGTGGAGCGGTCAGCGCCCGTCGGCGAGGAGGCGTTCGGTGACGCCGGTCAGGCGGCGGCGAACGGCGACGAACAGCCCGGAGACGGCCAGCACCGCCAGGAGGCCGCCCCGAAGCCGGCCGCCCGTCGCGAGGAGCGCCGGCAGGGCGAAGCCGGCCGCGAGCAGGAAGTCCTCGGGCGCGCCGGCGTACCGGACCCAGCGCCGCGGCCGCACCCAGTAGCCGCCGGCGTGGTTGTAGACGCCCCGCTCGGAGGTCGCCTCCCAGGGCCGGAGCTCGACGCCGCCGCCGAAGACGTCCATGAGGCAGTGAGGTCCGCGTCGGGGAGCGCCCCGCCGGCGAACCCGGCGACGACCGCTGCCGGGGCGAGGTCGGGTGCGAACGTCGCCGTCGTCGCCCCCACGAGCGCCCCGAACAGGGCGTGGGTCGTCGTCATCATGGAGCCGGGCTACGTGCCGCTCGGTATAGTTGGTTTGCGGTACGTCGACCCATGTGAGGAACGTAGTCGACCCCCGAAACGCCGATGTGGTTCGGGGTCGAGCGCCGAGACGAATGGGACACGCGTCCGCGGTGGAACGCCTGGGCCTGTGGCGCCTCACGCGTCACGAGCGTGTGCGGAGCCTCTACGACCGCCTCTCGGCGGCCGGGCTGTTCGTAGCGCAGCTGGACCGCTTCGAACGCCCGACGGCTGGGGCGGCCGGCACGCTCCCCGACCCGCCGGACGACCTGACGGCGTCCGTCGTCGGGGCCACCGGCTGGGTGCCGGACCGACTCGAGGGGGCACCGCTCGCGCCCGGCGACCGGCTGGTCGTCGCGACCGCCGCCGGGGAGCCGGTCGGCTGGTGCTGTCTCAGCGACCGCCCGGTTTACGTGCCGGAGCTTGGCCGCCGGCTCTGCTTCGAGGGCGCGTACCTCTGGCGGCTCTACGTCGTCCCGGAGGAGCGGGGCCACGGCGTCGGAACCGCAATCGTCGCCCGCGGGATACGAGCGGCCCGGGAGGGCTTCGGGACGGACCGCATCGTCGCGCTCGTTGCCCCCGACAACGTTCCCTCCCGGCGGGCGTTCGGCGGGCTCGGGTTCCGGCCGACCGAGCGGTTCACCAGCGTCGGCTGTTTCGGCGCCGAGCACCACCGCCGCTCGCCGCTGGACGGGTAGGGAGCCACACCCGCGTCGGGAGCCGACCGTAGCGGTACGTTCCCCGTTATATATTTATATAAGACAAAACTATATAGATAGGACCCCGAGTACTGACCACCTATGCCAGACCAATGGTTGCCGTTCGGGTGGTCGGTCCCGGACGCGCTGGCCGCACAGGCGGAGCGGCGCTGGGAAGGGGCGGTCGGGATGGGGCTGCTCGGCCGTCTCACCGGCGCCGACTACCTCAGCCTCGTCGCGCTGTTCTTCGCGTGGTCCAGCGCCGTGCTGCTGCTGCACGGCGAGGTCAACTGGGGCATCGTCGTGATGTTCGGCTCGTTCCTGTTCGACAAGCTCGACGGCTACTACGCCCGCAAGCGGGGCATCTCCTCGCCGTTCGGGCGCCAGGTCGACTCCTTCATCGACGTGTTCGCGTACCTGGTGACGGGGGCGCTGATATACCACGTCGCGCTGTCGCCGTCGCCCGTCCTGACCGTCCTCGTCGGCTTCGCCATCCTCACGTTCGGCGGGCTCCGGCTCGTCAGGCACGCCAACGAGGGCTTCGGCGAGAACGACGGGACGAGCTACTACGTCGGCTTCACCGTGGTCCACCTCAACTTCGTCGTGCTCCTGACGTACTACCTCGACCTCGCGGTCCCGTGGTCCACCGGCTGGATGGCGGCCGTCCCCATCGTCGCCGTCTGTCCGCTGATGGTCTCGGGGTACAGGAGCTACAAGACGGCCGTCGGCCACGGGCTGGCGGCCGCCTTCGTCCTCGCGGCGCTCGGGTTCAGCCTGCTGACGGAGCTGACGGGCGTGGTCGGATGACGGCCGCGAGGACCGTCCGGCTCGACCCCCACGTCCACACCGACGCCTCGCCGGACGCCGAGGGCACCGTCCACGAGGTGCTCGCGTACGCGCACAACCGCGAGGTCGACGCCGTCGCCATCACCGACCACGACACGACCGTCGGCGCCCGCCGGGCCCTCGAGGTCCAGGAGCGGTACAACGTGACCGTGGTGCCGGGCGTCGAGGTCTCGACGGCCGACGGGCACGTCCTCGCGCTCGGGGTCCGCGACCGCCCGGAGGTCGGTCGCCCGCTGGACGAGACCGTCGCCTGGACCCGAGCCCGCGGCGGCCTCGCGGTGGTTCCCCACCCGTTCCAGGTCAGCCGCCACGGCGTCCGCAAGGCCGACATCGGCGACTGCGACGGGGTCGAGGTGTTCAACGCCTGGGCCATGACGGGTCTCCAGAACCGCCGGGCCGACAGGTTCGCAACCCGCCACGGATACCCGAAGCTGGGCGGCAGCGACGCACACGACCCGGCGACCGTCGGTAACGCCTACACCGAGGTGGAGGTCCGCACGGCGAGCCCGACCGCCGGCGAGATACTCGAGGCGGCCGCGGCCGGTCGGACCCGAGCGGTCGGCCGGTCCACCTCGACGCAGCGGTACGTCCGGAAGTACACCCGTGCGGTCGGCCGCCGCCTCCGGTCGACGCCGGGGTCGACCTGAGGGGCGCGAGCCCGCGTTTCAGACACTTTTTACGCTCCCGGGCGGTACGGACACCTGATGACGCGAATCGTCGTGGTCGACAACCACGGGCAGTTCACGCACCTCGAACACCGGGCGCTCCGGGACCTGGGCGTCGACACCGACATCGTCGACAACGAGACGCCGCCGGCGGACGTCGACGCCGACGGGGTCGTCCTCTCCGGCGGCCCGGACATGGGCCGCACCGCCTGGGCATCTGTCTCGGCATGCAGCTCATCGCCGAGGAACTCGGGGGAGCGGTCGGCTCCGGCGACTACGGCGGCTACGCGGACGTCACCGTCGAAATCGAGGCCGACGACGACCCCCTCGTGGGGTCGCTGGCGCCCGAGACGCGGGTGTGGGCCAGCCACGCCGACGAGGTGACCGAGCTCCCGGACGGCTTCGTCCGGACCGCCCACAGCGAGGTCTGCGGCATCGAGGCGATGAGCGACACCGGCCGGGACCTCTACGGCGTCCAGTGGCACCCCGAGGTCGCCCACACCGAGGAGGGCGAGGCGGTCTTCGAGAACTTCCTCGACGTCTGCCAGAACGCCGCCTGACCCGCATTCGAACGCTCCGGTCGCTCCTCGCTCGCGGGAGCCGCCTGCGCGCTATTTTTCCTCGCGGGTCGATTCTCCGGTATGTACGACCGCATTCCGGTTCCGACCGACGGGAGCACCGGCTCGGCGCACGTCGCGATGCAGGCGTTCGACCTGGCCGACCGGTACGGAGCGACGGTACACGTCCTCCACGTCGTCGACGGCTCGCTCCGGAGCGTCCTCGGCACCGACTCCGCGACCGAGGCGCTCCACGAGCCCGGCAGACGGGCGGTCGAGACCCTCGAGGAGCTGGCCCGCTCCGACGACCTCGAGACGGTGCCCGCGCTCAGAGAAGGCGACTGCGCCGGGGACGTCGACGCGGACCTGATAGTGATGGGGACCCACGGGCGCTCGGGCATCGAACGCCGGCTCATCGGGAGCGTCGCCGAGACGGTCGTCCGGCACGCCGAACGGCCGGTCATGACCGTCCGGCTCCCCGAGACCGGCGAGACCGTCGAGGAGAGGGCGAGGCGGCCGACATCGTCGCCGAGACGCTCGCCGGGGAGGGCCGCGACGCCGAGATCGACGCCGTCGAGCGACAGCGCCACGTCCGGGTCGTCGACGCCACGGCCGACGGCTCCGCGCTGACGGTCTACGTCGACCCCGTGACGCGGCGGACGAGCACCGTCTCCCGGGCCGACGACTGACCGTTCGTGACAGCAGCCCGTTAGTTTTTTGTTCCGACTACTTTTCGCCAGAAACATGTCCTCCAACGCGGGCGGCCTCGAGGGGTGGCTGTCGCTCCGGCTGGTCGCGCTCTCCGGGTTCGTCCTCGTGCTGCTGTCGGCGTTCCTTGCCCCGGCGTGTCGGCACCGCCCTGGTCGTCCTGTCGCTGCTCGGCGCGCTCGCTGCGGCGTGTCTCGTCGCCCGGCGGCGCGGGAGCGTCTTGAGGGCGCTCCTCTCCGGCCTGGGTCCGGCGGTCGGCGCGGGAATCGCTGGGACGCTCTCGGCGTCGGCGCCGGTCCGGGAGGTGTACTACCACCTCGGGAGCGGGCTCGGACTCGGCCTCGTCGCCATCCTGGTCGGGTTCGTGGTCGGCGTCGCCGACGCCCGGGTCCGTCGCGGCGCGCCGGCGCCGGGGCGGCGCGATGTCGTCGGCTTCCTCGCGCTGCTGGTCGCCGGTGCGACGCTCGTCGCCGCCACCGCACCGTACGCGACCGTCCGCCCGTAGGTCGTCCCGAGTCTTTTAACCCCCTCGGGGTCGGTCGAGTCTACAATGACGCAGTCGCAGGGCGACCTGGCGGCGCTGTCCCGGTTCGTGTTCCGGACGCCCGACTGGTCGATAAGCCTCCTTGCGGCACTGCTCATCGCGGCCGTCGCCGGCATCGGCGCCTTCGACTCCCGGTTCGTCCTCGACGCCTACAACCGCTCGGCGCTGCTGGCGCTGGTCTGCGAGGTCGTCCTCGTCGTCTTCCTCGTCGCCGGGGCCGCCGTCGCAGCGGTCGTCGGCTTCTGGCAGGACTTCGTCTTCGACGCCCTCGTCGTCGGGCTGGCGTCGGTCTTCGCCCTCCGGCTGTTCGTCATCGTGGCCGTCTCGCGACAGCCCTTCCTCGTCGCCACGGTGCCGGCGAGCATCCAGACGGGCACCGCCGCCGCGCTCGCGTTCGTCTACAGCGGCACCGTCCGGTATCTCGAAATCGGGGGGCCGCTCGTCGACACCTACCTCGCGCAGACGACGGAAACCCCGCCGGAACTGGCGGTCGTCAGCCCCGGTGACTTCCTGGTGCTCGGGGTCCTCTGTGGCATCTACGCCGTCGCCGTCTACGGCTTCGTCGTCGCCATCGACCGGCCGTGGCGCCGCAGCCTCGGCGTCTCCGTCCTCGACTTCATCCGCGGCTTCGTCGGCCATATCGCCGAGGGGAGCCGCGAACTGGAGAGCTTCTTCGGGGAACTGGGCGAGGAGGCGGTCGTCCCGGTCACCGTCCTGGGCGTCCGCCGCGCGGACGGCACGGAGAAGGCCCGGTTCGTCCTCCCGATGATACACCCGGGGCCGATGGGCGAGATCGGCGGCGGCAACCTCCCGGAGCGGGTCGCCCGGAGCATCGACGGCCTCGCGTTTCCCCCGCACGCGACCGCCGGCCACGACTTCAACCTCGTCACCGAGCGCGAGGTCGACACCCTGCTTTCGGCCGCCGACCGCGCCAACGACCGCATCGAGTACCAGGACCGTGCGACCGAGAGCGTCCGCGAGCAGGAGGGCGAGTCGAAGCTGCTCGGGCAGGCCTTCGGCGACGACGCCCTCGTCGTCGCCACGCACGCACCCGGCTGCGCGGACGACGTCGACTTCTCGGTCGGCCTCTCGACGGCCGCCGAGGCCCGCGTCGGCGGCATCGGCGACGTCATGCTCGTCGACGCCCACAACTGCAACGACGGGCTGAACGGCGACGACCTGGGCCACGTCGTCCCCGGGTCGCGCCGCTCGTTCGACATGATGACCGCCGCCGGCCGGCTCGGCGAGCGGCTGGTCGAGGCCGACCGCCGTCCGCTCAGGATGGGCGTCGCCTGGGACCCCACCGACTGGGAGCCCGAGGAGGGCATCGGCCCGCTGGGCATCCGGGTCGCCGTCGTCGAGGTCGGCGAGGGCGAGACGGCCCAGCGGACGGTCTACTGCCTGGTCGACGGCAACAACATGGACCCCGGCGTCCGCGAGGAGCTGCTCGCGGTCATCGACGCCGACGAGGCGGAGGTGATGACCACCGACACCCACGTCGTCAACACGATGGAGGCGACCAACCAGGTCGGCGGCGAAATCGACGTCGAGGACCTCGCCGACGTGGCCGCGGACCTCGTTGACGAGGCGGTCGCGGACCTCGAACCCGTCGAGGCCGGCATGGCCGTCGAGCGAACCGAGGTGACGGTGTTCGGCAACGACCGCACGGAGGCGTTGGCCTCGACGGCCAACGTCATGATTCAGATGGGCGGCGCGCTGCTGGTTCTCGTCATCGGTGGCTCGATGGCCGTCAGCCTGCTGATACTGCTTCTGACCTAGTCCTCGAAGAGGTCGTCGACGGCGCTCTCGGCGGCCTCGACGGCCTCGCTCGCGACGACCGCGGGGTCGGGGTTCTCGGGCGCGTTCAGGTAAACGTCGACGTCGAGCGTGCCGTCCTCGAACCGGACGGTCACGTCGAGGTCCTGCACCTCGGACTGCTTGTACCGCGAGAGAACGAGGCCCTCCGCGGCGTCGGAGGCGGCCTCGACGACCTGCTCGTCGGTCGGCTCGTCGGGCACGCCGTCAGTCGCCGCCGGCGCCCGGACCGCCCGGCCCCATCGGGCCGCCGCCCGCGCCTTGCAGCATCTGCTGGAGCTCCTCCTGGAGCTCTTCGAACTGCTCTTGGACCCGCTCTTCCTGCTTCTGGAGCGTCTGGACGCGCACCTCGAGGCTGTCGACCTTCTCCTCGAGGTCCTCGTAGGCCTCGTCGTACCCCGTCTCGATGAGGAGCTCGCCGACCTCGCGGTACATCTGCGTCTCGCCCTCGATGTCCTCCAGCGTCTCCAGGGCCGTCTCGGACTCCTGGAGCTGTGTCTCTGCCTGCTGTTTCTGCTGTGCGACCTGCTGTGCCGTCTCCTGGAGGTCCTGGAGCTCCTCTATCTTCTCCTGGGCCTCGGGCGGGAGGTTACCCTGCATACCCTACCTCTCGGCTTCGCGACTGAAAA
>PXQM01000129.1:0-5983 GCA_003021325.1 Halobacteriales archaeon QH_10_70_21 | reverse complement strand
CGCTGGAGCTCGGCGTCGACGCGACGGTCGTCGACTACGAGGGCCGCGAGCACCTGCCGGACCCCGCAACGTTCGAGGCGCTCGCCTCGTCGTTCGACTGCTACGTGACGACGCCGGTCCGGGCGGACGGCTTCGACCCGCTCGGCGACGACTCGCTGGTGGCGACGCTGCCCGGCGGGGCGACGCGCGTCCTCGTCGCCGGCAACCCCGCCTATCTGACCGAGAGCGAGGCCAAACGCGCCGTCGCCCCGCGGCTGGGGGCGGCCCGGGACCGGTCGCCCGACGCGTGGGTCGGCACCGAGGGTATCGAGCGGCTGGCGCTGGCGGCCGGCGGCACGCAGTTCGAGCTCCTCTCGGCGACCACGGAGCGGGAGGTCCGTGCGATGCGCGCCGCTGGCTTCGACGGCGAGGTCGCGCTGTACGCGCCGACGGTTCTGACCGACGACCCCGACGAGACGCTGGACACCGTGGGCAGCTACGTCGGCCGTCGCGGCCCCGTCCGGCGTGCGCTCCCCGAGGACGCCGCGACAGACGCGACCGCGACCGGGCGGGCCCGCGAGGTGCTGCTCGAGGCCGCGACCGACTTCACCCTCGTGGGCGACGCCGAGACGGTCCGGGAGCGAATCGAGACGCTGCGGTCGGTCGGCGTCGACCACGTCGTCGCGTACCCGGCCCGCGGGCTCGAACTGTTCACCTGAGATGACGACCGGCTCGAACGGTGCGGCCGACACGAGCGTCGCCATCGTCGGCGCGGGCGTGGTGGGCGTGACGACGGCCCTGCGTCTCGCCCGGCGGGACGCCGACGTGACGCTGTTCGAGGCCGGCGACGTGGCCGGCGGCGCCAGCGGGAGCGCGGCCGGCATCTGCTACGACGCCTTCGCGGACCCGGTCGACGCCGAACTCGCCGGGGAGTCGCTCTCGATGCTCCGCGACCGCGACGCGGTCACCGACCATCCGTACGTCTGGTTCGCCCGCGAGGGCGACGAGCGGAACGCCGAGGCGATACGCGAGGCCGTCCCCCGGATGCAGGAACAGGACCGCGTCGTGACGTTCATCGAGCCCTCGGAGCTCGGCGCGCGGTGGCCCGGCCTCCGGACCGACGACCTCGCGGTGGCGGCCGTCGCGCACAACGCCGGGCTCGTCGACACCGGCGCCTTCACCCGCGAGACCGCACAGTTCGCAGTCTCCTGCGGGGCCGAGGTGCTGACCGACACCCGGGCGGGGCTCGACGAGCGGGGCCGGGTCGACGGCGAGTCCTACGACGCCGTCGTCGTCGCGGCGGGCCCACAGACCGGCCGGCTGCTGGAGGCGGCCGGTCACCCGCTGGCGGTCGAAGCCTACCGCGTCCAGGCGTACCTCACCGAGACTTCGGCGCTGTCCGACCGCGTGCCGTCGCTGTACGACGCGACCGAGGGTTACTACGCCCGCCCGATGGACGGCCGGTTGCTGGTCGGCGACGGGACCGTCGCCGAGCCCCACGACCCGACCGACTGGACGCGGGCGGCCGACAGCTGGTTCCGGCGCGACTGCCGCGACTACCTCGAGACCGCCGTCGGGGAGGCGCTCGACGAGCGCCGCTCGTGGGCCGGGCTCTGTACGGCGACGCCGGACGGCGACCCGCTGGTCGGCGAGCGGGCGCCCGGCGTCTACGTCCGCCTACGCCCCCACCCGGTTCGACGGCGGCGAGGAGTTCGAGATAGTCGAGGGGATGAGCCTCGAGGACTAAGCGTCGGCCGACGCCCCGTCGGAAGCACCCTCGTCGGCCGAGACGGTGTCGGCGGCCGTGACGGCCTCGTCGGGCTCGGACTTCGGAATCAGCACCTCGAGGGCGCCGCGTTCGGTCAGCGTCGCCTCCGCGCGGCCGGCCTCGACGTCGGCCGTCTCCGGCAGCGTCACCGACCCCTCCAGCGAGAGCCCCCGCCCCGGGAACCGCATCTCGTAGTCCTCGTGGAGTTCGCGGAACCGGTCGACCCGGACGGTGAGGGTGTTCTCCTCGAACCGGACGTCGACGTCGGCGGCACGGGCGCCGGGCGCGTCGAACACGGCCAGGTAGGCCTCGTCGCCCTCCAGCAGGTCGGCCGACAGCGGCTTGTGCTCCTGGACCCGGCTCGAGGCCCGGCCGATGCCGTCGAGGACGACCCGCCCGAGCGACTCGCCGACCTCCCGGATCATACGTGGAGTTCCTCCAGCCCGTCGCTCTCGCCGCAGTACGGGCAGGCGAACGACTCGACCCCCGTGCCGTCCGGCATCGAGTACCGGTAGTGAAGCTCGAACATGTCGAGGTCGCACTCCTCGCGGTTGCAGACGATTTCCAGCGTCTTTGGCATACTCGCGTGTAGGGCCGAGACGGTAATCAATGCCCCGACGTTTTGTGGCCCCACGCCCTCCAGCCCCCATGGACGTTCGAGGGGTCGACTTCAGCGGGTCGAAGCGGCCCGGCCGTGACGTCTGGCTGGCCGACGGCGGGTTCGACGGCGACCGGCTCGCGGTGACGGCGTGCCGGCCCGCCGCCGAGGCCTTCGGGGCGACCGCCCGCGAGCCGGTGCTGGACGCGCTCCGGGCGTCGCTGCGGAGCCACGCGGGCACGACCGGGCTCGATTTCTCCTTCGGTCTGCCCGCGGAGTTGCTCCCGTCGGGGATCGAACGCTGGACCGATGCCGTCGAGTGGTTCGCCGACGAGTTCGCGGACGCCGACGCCGACGGGACCCGCGAGACGCTGAAGGAACGGGCGCGGGCGAGGGCGGTCGACGGCGTCGAGCTGAAGCGCCGGACTGACGACGCCGTTCGCGCGAACTCGCCGTACAGCTTCATCACCCACTACCAGACGCTGTACGGCGTCCGGGACCTGCTGGCGCCGCTCGTGGCCGACGGTGCCGTCTCTGTGCCACCGATGCAGCCCGCCGGCGAGACGAACGTCATCGAGATATACCCTGCGGGGACGCTGCGCCGGCTCGACACCGTCGACGAGGGCTACAAGGAGGACACCGACGGGGCGGTCGACGCCCGCGCGGCGGTACTGGCCGCGCTCGAGACCGAACCCGCCTTCGGCGTCGACGTCGCCGAGAGGGTCCGGGAACGCGCACTCGGGGACGACGGGGGCGACGCGCTCGACAGCGTGGTCGCGGCCGTCGCGGCCGCCCGGGCCGCGGCGCGGGCGTTCGAGCCACCGACCGAGTACGACGACCGCGAGGGCTGTATCTACGTCTGAGCGGCGGGGGCGACGGGTCCATCCGTGTCGGTTTTACGCCTCGGCGTTCTCGATGCAGGTATGAAGGACCCGGCGGAGATCGACGTCACGATAGTCGACGGGTACGTCGACGAGCCGGCACACTTCGGCGTGCCGCCCTACGTCTCGACGTACCCGCGCTTCGCCGCCGGTGCCGCAGTCGACGCCGGCGTCCCGCCGGAGGCGGTCACCTACCACACCATCGACGAGCTCCGCGAGGACCACCACAAGAAGCGGGACGTCGTCGACGCCGACCTGTTCGTCTACGTCGGCGGCATGACCGTCCCCGGCAAGTACGTCGGCGGCACGCCCGCCGAGCCCGACGAGGTGAAGGAGCTCGCCTGGACGGCCGAGGGGACGAGCGTGATGGGCGGTCCGGTCCGGTTCGGCGTCGGCGACGAGAACGCCGGCGCCACGGAGACGGAGCGGCAGAACCTCGACTACGACTTCCTCGCGCTGGCGGACGTCGAGGCCGCCGTCTACGACCTCGTCCACGGCGGGCTGGAGGGGGTCGAGGACCGCTACCGGGACAACGACGAACTCGACCGGTGGGCAGCCGAGGGCGCCTTCGTCGTCGAGCAGCATCCCGACCACCCCGACTACCTCATCTGCGAGATGGAGACCTCCCGGGGGTGTCCGTACCGGTGTTCGTTCTGCACCGAGCCGATGTACGGCGACCCGGACTTCCGGACGCCCGACTCCGTGGTCGCGGAGGTCGACGCGCTCTCGGACCACGGCGTCCGGCACTTCCGGCTCGGCCGGCAGGCCGACATCCTCGCGTACGGGGGCGACGGCGAGGCGCCCAACCCCGACGCGCTCCGGGCGCTGTACGGCGGCATCCGGGCGGCCGTCCCCGACCTCGGCACGCTGCACCTCGACAACATGAACCCCGTGACCATCACGGAGTACCCGGAGAAGTCCCGGGAGGGCATCCGGGTCATCGCCGAGCACAACACCCCCGGCGACACCGCCGCCTTCGGGCTCGAGTCGGCCGACCCGCTCGTCCGGGAGAGGAACAACCTGCTGGTGACCGCCGAGGAGTGCCTGGAGGCCGTCCGCGTCGTCAATGAGGCCGGCGGCTGGCGGCCCGGCGAGGAGCCCGGGAGCGGTCCGTCCGTCGGCGCCGACGCCGACCGCCTGCCGAAGCTGTTGCCCGGCATCAACCTCGTCCACGGGCTGGAGGGCGAGCGCCGCGAGACCTTCGAGCACAACAAGCGGTTCCTGCAGGACGTCTACGACGAGGGGCTGATGCTCCGGCGCATCAACATCCGGCAGGTGATGGCCTTCGAGGGGACCGACATGGCGGAGACCGGCGCCGAAATCGCGAAGGACCACAAGCAGCTGTTCAACTCGTACAAGCAGGCGGTCCGCGAGGAGATAGACCGGCCGATGCTGAAGCGGGTCGCCCCGCCGGGGACCGTCCTCCCGAACGTCTACCTCGAGTACCACCAGGACGGCAAGACCTTCGGCCGACAGCTGGGCACTTACGCCCTGCTCGTCGCCGTGCCGGACGAGCGCGAACTCGGCCGGACCGTCGACGTCGCCGTCACCGACTACGGCTTCCGGTCCGTCTCGGGGGTCCCCTACCCGCTGGACGTCAACGAGGCGTCGATGGACGAGTTGGAACTCGCAGACGGCGTCGACCTCGGGCGGTTCTTCGAGGCCGGGCGCGCCCCGGGTGCGGACTAGCGGTTCCAGCCGAACGCTTCGGGGACCGCCCGCCCCTCCTCGTTCAGCACCGGCCCGACCACCTCGGTGACGCCGTCCAGAACCGCCGCCGAGCGGACCGCCGGCCCGTCGCCGACGAACTCGCCGATCTCGTCGCCGCCGACGCTGTAGACGACGCGGCCGAAGCCCGCACTCCGCATCCCGCCGGCGCACATCGGACACGGCTCGGTGCTCGTGTACATCACCGTCTCGGCGCGCGCCTCGGAATCCATCTCGCGGCAGGCGCGGTACGCGAGGTGGAGTTCCGGGTGCCGGCGGACGTCCTCGGCGGTGACGACGCGGTTCGACTCCGTCATGACGACCTCGTCGTCGCGGACGAGGACGCTCCCGAACGGGCGGTCGCCGCGCTCGGTTGCGGCCCGCGCCTCCGCGAAGGCCCGCCGCATGTGCGACTCGTGGTCGAAGTCGTCGAACTGGCTCACGTCCCTCGAATCGGGAGCGAGCGACAAACCGTTTTGGACCGCTACTCGTCGAGCGGTGCCGCGGGCGACCGCAGACCGTCGCGGTCCGACGCCGGCGTCGAGCCGTCGGCGGAGTGATACAGCGCCGTCCCGGTCTCGGCGTCGAAGAGGTGGAGCCGGTCGGCGTCGGGCGTCAGCGCGACCGTCTCGCCGGGGCGGACGTCGCTCCGGGGGGAGGCCTGCACCTTGAGGTGGTCGTCGCCGACCTGGCACTCGAGCAGGAGGCTGTCGCCGAGCGGTTCGGTGACGGTGACGGTCGCCTCGAAGGACTCGGCGGCGTCCCCGTCGGCCAGCGAGAGGTCCTCGGGCCGGACACCGAGGACGGCCTCGGAGCCGGCGGCGGTCTCGAGTCCGTCGCCGGCCGGCAGCGGCAGCCGGAAGCCGGCGTGGTCGGCGGCAGCGCCGTCGGCGTCGTCCGCCACCCGAACCGGGAGCGTGTTCATCGCGGGGTCGCCGATGAACTCGGCGACGAACCGGTTGGCCGGGGCGTCGTAGAGCCGCTGTGGAGCGTCGACCTGCTGTATCTCGCCGTCGTTCATCACGACCACCTCGTCACCAAGGGTCATCG
>PXQM01000128.1 GCA_003021325.1 Halobacteriales archaeon QH_10_70_21 | reverse complement strand
GAAGGATGGGGGGACGGAAACGCGGTAGGCTACCATGTCTATGTGGTCCGGGAGACCGAGCGTGTTCCCACCAGCGGCTTCTCGGGACCCGATGACGATCAAACCGGGCGGTTTTGCTTTCGATTGTCGTTGTAATTAATAGAAGTAACGAGGCAAAGCCGGGCGGCACCGGGGCGGGCGACCCGGCCGCGGGGCTTTTCTCGTCCCCGTGGCAACACACCGCATGGTCGAGACGACAACGCACCCGGCGGTCCGGGAGACGGCCCGGCGCATCGCGGCGATGGAGACCCGCGGGGCGGCGACCATCGCGGACGCGGCCGCCGCGGCGCTCGGCGCCCAGGCCGAGGACAGCGACGCCGAGTCGCCGGCCGCGCTCCGCAGCGAGCTCCGCGCCGCCGCCAGGACGCTCCACGACACGCGGCCGACCGCCGTCAGCCTGCCCAACGCCCTCCGGTACGTCCTCGCGGACCTGGACGGCGACGACGTCGAGACGCTCCGCCGGACGGTCACCCGGCGCGTCGAGCGGTTCCGCGCGGACCTCGAGGACGCCCGGGACCGGCTGGGCCGCATCGGCGCCGGCCGCCTCCGGGACGGCGACGTCGTGATGACGCACTGCCACTCGACGGACGCGATGGCGTGCGTCGAGGCGGCCGTCGAGGCGGGGACCGACCTCGAGGCGGTCGTCAAGGAGACCCGCCCCCGGAACCAGGGCCACGTCACGGCGCGCCGGCTCCGCGAGCTGGGCGTCCCGGTGACGCTCGTCGTCGACAGCGCCGCCCACCGGTTCATGGACGAGGTCGACCACCTGCTGGTCGGCGCCGACAGCATCGCCGCCGACGGCAGCGTCGTCAACAAGATCGGGACGGCGGGGCTGGCAGTCTCTGCCCGGGACCGGGGGGTGCCCGTCGTCGGACTCGACCACGCGGAACTCCTTGACGCTGGTCATCACCCGAGCCGAATCGGGGAGTCCGGAAAGGCGTTTCCATCAGGCCGCCCGCCGAGCCGTGGCAGGACTGAGTGAAAACGCCTTTGCCGGTTCACCGATTCGCCTCCGGTAATGACCAGCGTCAAGGAGTTCCGCGTCGAGGCGCCGGCGACGCCGGACGAACTCGGGTCGGGGGCGTTCGTCTTCACCGACGACTACTCGGTGTTCGACTGGGGGAAGATGCCGGACGCCATCCCGAACAAGGGGGGGTCGCTGTGTGCGATGGGGGCGGCGAACTTCGAGCGGCTCGAGCGCGAGGGGGTGCCGACCCACTACCGCGGGGTCGTCTCGGGCGGCGAGGTCGTACCGCTCGAGGACGCGGCGTCGCCGCCCCGCGAGATGGCCATCGACCTGACGCGGGTGCCCGACCTCCCGCACGAGGGCCGCGAGTACGACTACGACGCGTTCCACGAGGCGGCCGGCGAGAACTACCTGATTCCGCTGGAGGTCGTCTTCCGGAACACGGTGCCGGTCGGCTCCTCGCTCCGCTCGCGGGCCGACCCCGCCGACCACGGCCTGGACCACGACGACTGGCCCGACGAGCCGGTCGACCTGCCGGAGCCGGTCGTGGAGTTCTCCACCAAGTTCGAGGAGTCCGACCGCTACCTCTCGCGGGCGGAGGCCGACGCCATCGCCGGCGCGGCCGACGTCGGCGACCTCGAGGCGGTCGCCCGCCAGGCGAACGACCTCACCACTGAAACGGCTGCCGAGGCGGGCATGAAGCACGAGGACGGCAAGATAGAGTGTTGCTACTACGACGGCGAGATACGGGTCGCCGACGTCGTCGGGACGTTCGACGAGAACCGCTTCTCCTACGAGGGCCAGCAGCTCTCGAAGGAGGTGATACGGCAGTACCACAAGCGGACCCAGCCGGAGTGGGTCGAGGCGGTCGAGGCCGCGAAGGCAGCCGCGAAGAAGCGGAACGTCGCCGACTGGCGGACGCTGTGTGAGCGCGATCCCGAGCCGCTCGCCGACCGCGTTCTCGACGCCGCCAGGGACATGTACGCGGCGGGGGCGAACGCCTACCTCGACCGGGAGCTGTTCGACGCGCCGCCGCTCTCGACCGCCGTCGACCGGATTCGCGACCTGTAGACTGCGGCCGCCCCGGCGGTCCAGCGGGCGAACCGCGGGCCTTTTGCTCGTCGACGGCGAAGAACGAGGTATGTTCCCGCTACAGACCATCTCGGACCCGGCGATGGCGGTCGCGCTGCTCGGCATCCTCCTGACCGTGGTGGTCCCGGCCGCCTTCCTGTGGGCGTTCGGGAAGATACGCGAGCCGCCGGAGACCGAGTCCGGCGACGAGACCGACCGCGGAAGCGCCGGCGTCTGATACGGACCGCCGTGACGTCGGGGGGTGTCGTCCTCTCGTTCCGGTCCCGCTACTGACGATTCCGACGGCCGCCGCCCCGGCGGTGCCGACTCGCGGCGGTCCGTACGGCTACTCTTCCTGTCGCAGGATGACGACCATCGAGAGTCCGGAGACGACGAGCAACAGGAGGGCCGGAATCGCGACGCGGCCGTAGTAGCCGGCGGACCTGGCGTCGAAGATGCGCGTCACGAGGGTCTCGAAGCCGGTCGGCCGCAAGAGCAGCGTCGCCGGGAGCTCCTTCATCGTGGTGAGAAAGACGAGCGCGGCCCCGGCGACGATGCCGGGGGCGATGAGCGGCAGCGTCACCCGACGGAACGCCGCCAGCCGCCCCTCGCCGAGGGTCCGTGCGGCCTCGGTCAGCCGGGGGTTCACCTGCAGAGCCGAGCTCCGGATCGACCCGACGGCCTGCGGCATAAACCGGACGACGTAGGCGAACACGAGTATCGGGAGGGTCTGGTAGACGCCGACCTCGAGCCCGGCGACCTCGACGGAGCCGTAGTTGGCGCCGAAGAAGACCAGCGCCAGGCCGATGACGATGCCGGGGACGGCGTAGCCGACGTAGGTCGCCCGCTCGAACAGCGAGCCGAGGCGGCTGTCGTACCGCGCCGAGAGGTACGCGACCGGGAGGGCGGCCAGCGCCGCGACGAGCGCCGCCAGGCCGCCGACGAACGCGGAGTTGAACAGCCACTCCCACCGGAAGGCGACCCCCGAGGCGGCGGCCGACCGGCTGCTCACCAGGAACCACGTGAACACCCCGACCGGCATCGCGAGCGTGACGGTCCCCAGGAGTGCACAGGCGGCCACCGCGGGCCACTTCCAGCGTCCGAGCTCGATGTCGGCCGTCGAGCCGCCGGCGCCGGCCGTGTAGAGGGTGTCGGTCCGCCGGACCCGCGACTCGACAGCGAGGATGAAGACGGTCAGCCCGACCAGCTGCAGCGAGAGGAAGGAGGCGAACGCCTCGCCGCCGAACAGCTGCTTCTGCTGGTATATCTCCCGGGTGAACACGTCGGCCTGCATGAAGACGGGCGTCCCGAAGTCGGAGACGGCGTACAGCGCCACGAGCAGGCCGCCGGCGGCGATGGCGGGACGTATCTGCGGCAGCGTCACCCGCCGGAACGTCTCCCAGCGGCCGTGGTTGAGCGTCCGCGCGGCGTCGACCAGCGACTCGTCGAAGGTCTTCAGCGCCGCCCGGGTCGTGATGAAGACGTACGGGTAGGTGTAGAGCGCGATTATCAGGGTCGCCCCGGGGAGGCCGAAGACGCTCGGCAGCGCCTCGACGCCCAGGGGTTCGAGCCACCCCTGGACGATGCCCCGCGGCCGGAACAGCGCGAGGAAGGCGAACGCGCCCAGGTAGCTCGGGATGGCCAGGGGCAGCGAGACGGTGATCGTCCAGAACCGCCGGCCGGGGAGGTCGGTGCGGACCGTCAGCACCGCCAGCGGCACCGCCAGCAGGACCGACAGCACGGTCGCGCCGACCATCAGGAGCAGGCTGTTGAGGAAGACGTCGACGGTCCGGCTGTTGAAGAGGAGCGACCTCGCCCGCGCGGGCTCGACGGCGGCCGCCCGCATGAAGACCCACGTCAGCGGAAAGACGAGCGCCGCCGCGACCGCGCCGCTCAGAAGCGTCAGCGCGGGCGGTCGCTCCGGGGTGGCGCCGGTGGTCTCTCCCATTACTCGAAGGGGGCGCTCGGAGGGGGTTAGGTCTTCCTAAACGGTATCGAATCCCCGACCCACGGGGGGCCGGGGACCAGGGGACAGACGCGGAGTCGACGGGAGGAGCCCGTCCCCGGCGATGCCCACGGTGGCCGGGGTCGTCCGCGGCGTGGGACCGCGAACGGTCCGTGCCCGGTGGTTCCTGCGGTCCCACGCTATCGGTTTAGGCGTACCTAAAACACAAAAAGGTACCGGCTCGGCGGCACCGACGGTCGGGGGCGACGACGAGGCCGCGCGAACGCGCACACCTCGACGGAACCCAAGAACGTGTACACCTCCAGGGATACACAACCGTTTTCACGCACGAAGACGCCCCGTCAGGTATGACCGCCTACACCGCGACCGTCACGGTTCGGCTCAAGCGGGGCGTCCTCGACCCCGAGGCCGAGACCACACGGCGGGCCCT
>PXQM01000127.1 GCA_003021325.1 Halobacteriales archaeon QH_10_70_21 | reverse complement strand
GACGATGCGGTCCACGAGCCGTCGACGTCTGTCGGCCCTCTCGTCGAAGTCGTCGGCGACGTACTCGGTGACGTCGGCGGAGACGGCCTCGCTGGCAATCCGTTCGGTGCCCGACGAAGGGTGCAGCACGAACGGCAGTTCCGAGTCGAGGTCCCGGACGTGCCGGAGGAACGTGACCCCGTTGTCGTCGGGCAGTTCGTACGTCGACAGCACGCAGTCGAAGGTGTCGCGCGCGAGGCGGTCGAGCCCGTCCTGAACGCTGTGCGTCGTCTCGACGACCAGTTCGTCCGATTCGGAGAGCGCGCCCGGCGGGACGGCTGCGGCGTCACCGGCGTCGTGGACGTAGAGCGTCCGGACCACACCGTCCATGATTCGAGTTACCGACCGCGAATATAACAGCTTCGGAACGTCTCCGTTTCCAACACGTCCGCGGGCTCGTACTGCCAGCTGTAATTTTTTTCCAGTTCTCCCGCGATATCCGACGAAAAATCGTTCAAAGATTCGCTTTTTCGACGGAACTGCGTCACGTAGCTACAGTCAGCAGTACGATACTGCCGGCTGTACCCACGTGAAGCAGTCCTCTCTGGAAGATGGGGTGCTGGACGATATCCACCGAGGAACCTCGCGAGAATTACAGCCGGCAGTATCAGTCCTCGGCCGGCTGTTCGAGGCGGGCGTCGACGTCGGCGTCCGCGTCGGCCTGGGTCCGCCAGAGGGCCGCGTACTCGCCGTCGGCGTCGAGGAGTGCCCCGTGGGTGCCCGACTCGACGATGGAGCCGTCATCCATGACCACGATGCGGTCGGCCGACCGGATCGTCGACAGCCGGTGGGCGATGACGAAGGCGGTCCGGTCCTCGATGAGCCGGCCGATGCTCTCCTGTATCAGCTCCTCGGTTTCGGTGTCGACGTCGCTCGTCGCCTCGTCGAAGACGATGATGGCGGGGTCGTTGAGCAGCGCACGGGCGATGGCGAGCCGTTGGCGCTGGCCGCCGGAGAGCTTCACGCCGCGTTCGCCGACCAGCGTGTCGTAGCCCTCCGGCAGGTCGGCGATGAACTCGTGGGCCTCGGCCGCCTGCGCTGCCTCGACGACCCGGTCGCGGGCGTCGTCGCCGGGGTCGTCGGCGCCGCCGTTCCACTCTGCCTCCAGCGCGCGGCGGTCGCCGTAGGCGATGTTCTCGGCGACCGACCCCGAGAACAGGTACGGGGTCTGCTCGACGATGGCCATTTCCTCTCTGAGCGCGCGGAGGCCGTACTCCCGGACGTCGGTACCGTCGACCCGGACCGACCCCGAGTCGACGTCGTGGAACCGCGGCAGGAGCTTCAACAGCGTCGACTTCCCTGCCCCGGTCGGTCCGGCGAGGCCGACCGTCGCCCCCGCGGGCACGTCGAGCGAGACGTTCCGGATGACGGGGTCGCGGTCGCCGTAGCTGAACGTCACGTTCTCGTAGGTGACGTCCCCGTTCACCCGGTCGGGGAGGTGGGGATTCGGGGGATCGGTGACGGTCGGCTCCCTACCGAGCAGCCCGAAGACCCGCTCGGCGCTGGACTTCGCGAGCTGGTACTTGTTGGCCGACTTGCCGACCCGGCGCATCGGCGAGTAGAGCCGCCGGAGGTACAGGAAGAACAGCGCGAAGGCACCGGCCGAGAGCGCGCCGGGGGCGCCGCGAATGATGTCCGTCCCGCCGACATAGAGCGCGACGACGAAGACGACGCCGGTGGTCAGGCGGAGCGAGGCGAAGAATGCCCGCCGTATCCGCAGGGCAGCCACCTTCTCGTCGTGGTACGCCTGGCTCTCGTCGGCGACCCGGTCGCGCTCGAAGCCGTAGCGGTCGAAGGTCTTGATGACGGCCGTCCCGCCCAGGTTGTTCTCCAGGCGGGTGTTCAGCCGCGCGACCGTCTCCCGGATGGACTTGTACCGCGGCTCGATCCACCTGAGGAACAGCCCGCTGGCGAGCCCGATGACCGGGACCGGCGCCAGCGCGATGAGCGCGAGCTTCGGCGAGTACGTCCAGAGGACGACCGAGATGCCGCCGACCGTCGCGACGACGCGGATGAGCTGCCGGAACTCGGTGTTGAGGAACTGCTCGAGACGGTTGATGTCGCTGTTGAGGATGGACATCATCCCACCGGTCTGGTGGGAGACGAAGAAGTCCATCGAGAGGTGCTGGATGTGGTCGTAGGTGTCGTTCCGGAGGTCGCGCTGGACCTTCTGGGCGGTCGACTGCAGCAGGTACCGCGAGGCGAACCGCGTCGCCGAGCGGACCAGGTAGGCCAGCACCGCGATTACGACCAGCCGTTCCAGCAGTGCGACCCGGGCGGCCTCCCCGGCTATCCGGCCGGCCGGGACGAGCCCGGCGTCGGCCAACAGCCCCGGTTCCCCGGAGCCCAGAATAACGCGGTCGATGGCCGTCGCGACGATTATTGGCGGGACGAGCCTGGCGAACCGCGTGGCGAAGGAGGCGACGACGCCGGCAACGAGCCGGGGCCAGTACGGCTTCGCGTAGGCGAGCAGGCTCCGTATCGGGTGGCCGTCGAGGGTCTCGCGGACGTCCTCGAAGCCGCCCTCGTCGTCCGCCATGCCAACAGTTGCGGACACGGCCCCAAATGTCCCGTGCTCGCGGCCGATGCTGTCACGAGCGCAGGCAGTCGAACGGCGCTCCGTGCGGTCCTCGACCGTCGGCCCCGGACCGACCCCGCGCCCGGGCGCCGCCGGGCTGGGACGACTACAGTTCGACCTTCGTCGTGGGGTCGTCGAGGTTCCACAGGAGTTCCGGCAGGAAGGCGTCGAGGTGTTCGACGACGCGGCGCTCGCTGACGTCCAGGCCGTCGCAGTGCTCGTGGGCCTCCTCGCGGACGCCGACGTGGATGTCGCCGTCCTCGACGTGGACCTCCAGCGGGAAGACCGAACACCGGGCGGGCTTCCAGTCGTGCTCGGCGTGCAGCGAACAGAGGCCGTCCTCCCGCAGGAAGAAGCAGGCCTGGCCGTCCTCGGCGGTGTGGGGGTGGTCGTCCGGCTTCGGCTCGCGGCGAACGAAGTCCCGGCCCCGGAACTGCGCGACGGCCGCCGAGAGCGACTCCCGGTCGGCCAGCTCGAGGAAGTCCGTCTCGTACAGCAGCACGCCGTGCCGACAGCACCACGTGCAGTCGTCGACGCACTCGAAGGTCAGCGAGGGGTCGAAGTCGACGACGGCCTCCTTGCCCGGGTACACCTCGACGCGCACACCGTTCAGTGGGGTCCCGAGCGGCAAATGGGTGTCGGGCCGCCGGCGCAGTCAGGTCCGGACTGCGGCCAGCACCGTCCCCGCCTGCTTGCGACCGTTGGCCAGGAGCGCCCGGGGGAACCGCTGCCGGGCGTTCTCGAGCGCGTCCGCCAGGGCGGCCGCAGCGTCCTCCTCGACCCCGGGGCCGTGGCCGGAGAGGACGCGCTCGGCCGACGCGCTGGTAGTCGGCGCCGCCGACCGACTCCGAGGCGACGAGCGTCGTCCCGTCGTAGAGGGCGTACTCCTGCCAGGCCTCGCCGCCGTAGGCCACCTCCAGGAGCTCGTACTCGCCGACGGATTCGCCGACGGCGAGGCGCTCGACGGGCGCCGAGAGCGCCCCGGCGACGCCGGTCATTGGCTCCGGCAGCGTCACCGGCACGCCGTGGCGCTCGGCGAAGACGTCCGCGTCACGGGCGTGGTGGTTCGAGAGGATGACGACGCCGGCGACCTTTCCGTACTCGCCGACGAGCTCGTCGATGCCGCCGGCGTCCAGCGGGTCGACGACCGCCGGGTCGCTCGCACGTCCGGTCGCTTTCGCGGGCATGTGTGAGTCAACCGGGGTGAGCGAGTGAACTACCCCGACCTACCGCGCTCGGGCCTACCCGGCCCTCGCTTGTTGAAGTCGGGGCTTCCTGGTTCTGCGTCGGAACTTGCATCCGACGTGGACACAGCGGTTCCGGACTCCGCAGGCGATTTTCCCTTCACGGGTGGTTCGGAGTGTCCCACTCCTCCCTGTTGGACACTCGGCCACAACCGCCGGCGCACGCTTTTTGTCGTCGTTCGAGAGAGCGAAGCTCTCTCGTGATGACGAAACGGCTTCGCCGTTTCGAACCACGTTTGAACGCCGGCGGAGGCGTGGCGAGCATCGTACTACTCTTTTCGACCGCCAGGGTAGTAAGCGTGGCAGAGAGCCCGTTTGCGAACCGTGCGGGCGCTGTATCCCCTCCCTACTCCGCTCCCTCCGGTCGCTCCGTGGAGGAAGGGGGATTAGCGCCCTCACCGCAGAAGCTAAATGTACTCCTCTTCGAGCACCCACCCGAGCGCGCGCTTGTAGTAGGTGAACATCTGGCGGACGCCCTCGTGGTTCATGTCCTCGTCGTCGAGT
>PXQM01000126.1 GCA_003021325.1 Halobacteriales archaeon QH_10_70_21 | reverse complement strand
ACTTCCTGGGTGCGGTCCCGGCGGCCCGGCTGCGGACCCTGCTCGAGCCGCCCGTCGGAGAACTCGACGACGTCGACGGCCGGCAGGCGGGCCGGACGGTGCTGTTCGGGCTGCTCGAGGACGCGCTCTTCGCCCCGCTGGAGCGGCGCAACCTCCAGGTCGCCTCCCACGAGATAGAGCGGTTCGCCTGGCGCGTCGGCCGTGGCAGACGCGAGGTCGGGTTCCAGCAGGCCGGGGCGTTCGACGACCAGCGTCCCGTCTACGAGCGTCTCGCCGCCGAGACGGACCTCGACATCCACGTCCACGCCGCGTCGATTCCCGATGAGCCGCTGGACGGCGTCACGTTCCACGCGGACGCCGGCGAGACCGTCGAACGCTTCTGGTTCCTCACGTTCGACGGTGCCGGCGACGACGAGCGGACGCGCGCGCCCCTCGCCCGGCAGCGGGACGACGGCTGGTACTCGGGGTTCTGGACCTACGACCCCGACACGGTGGCCGACATCGCCGCGCGTATCCGGGCGTTCGGGCGGTAACTTTCACTCCGGGCGGCGAACCCTTTTATCCGAACGACCCGGACTAACCGACGTGACAGAGTCGGACGGCTCCCGGCGGTTAAGACGCTCGCCTCGCTCGTGCCCGCCCTCGAGTACGCCCGGGCGGCGGGCAAGACGGTCGTCATCACGACCAACGTCCACCAGCAGACCCGCCAGTTCATCGAGGAGGCCCGCGCCATCAACGCACAGGAGCCGATCCGGGCGGTCGTCTTCCGCGGGAAGGCCTCGATGTGTCACATCGACGTCGGCTACGAGGAGTGCCAGGCGCTCCGGGACACCACCCGGGAGCTGGTCGAGATGGAGGCCGACGTCGCCGACCTCGAGGCCCGCGAGCGCGAGCTGCTGGACGCGAGCCAGGACGGCGACGCGGACGCGGCCGAGGCCCGCGGCGCCGTCGCCGAGGAGCTCGAGGACCTGGCGGCGTCCATGGCGGCGCTCCGCGAGGAGCGCAACGTCTGCGACCGCTACTACAACAACCTCACCGCGGACACCGACGCCTTCTACGCGTGGCTCTACGAGGACGTGCGGACGCCCGACGAGATATACGAGCACGCCCACGAGCTGGACCTCTGTGGGTACGAGCTGCTGAAGGACGGCATGGAGGGCATCGACCTGGCGGTCTGCAACTACCACCACCTGCTGGACCCGATGATACGCGAGCAGTTCTTCCGGTGGCTGGGCCGGGACCCCGAGGACGTCATCGCGGTCTTCGACGAGGCGCACAACGTGGCCGACGCCGCGAGTGACCACGCCACCCGGACGCTCGCCGAGCGGACGCTCGACGCCGCCGTCGACGAGCTCGAGGAGTGCGACGATGCTCGCGCCGACCCGGCGCTGAACGTCGTCCGCGCGTTCCGGACGGCGCTCGTCGAGAGCTACGAGGACTCGTTCGGCTTCGGCGAACGCGAGGCCGTCGGCGAGGAGTGGGAGGACGTCACCATCGCCAGCGAGGAGGGCCGCGACGACCTCTCGGTTGCGTTCCTCGACCGCTACACTGGCCAGGGGTACGAGACGGACCTCGAGGCGGCGCTGGCGCTCGGGGAGGAACTGGACCGCCGCTACGAGCAGGCCTACAAGGACGGCGAGACGACGACCCGCAAGGAGTGCCCGACGCTGTCGGCGGTCGCCTTCATCGAGGAGTGGATGGACTCGGCGGTCGAGCCGGGGCAGTACCCCGTCGTCGGCGTCCGACGGACCGAGACGGGCGTCGCCGGCCGCGCGGAGCTGTACACCTGCCTCCCGCGGCAGGTGACGGCGCCGCTGTTCGGCGAACTGCACGCGACGGTGCTGATGAGCGCAACCCTGCGGCCCTTCGAGGTCACCGAGGACGTGCTGGGGCTCGAGGAGCCGCTGACGATGGCCTACGGCGAGCAGTTCCCCGGGGAGCGCCGCCGGACCTACGCCGTCGAGACGCCGGCGCTGTTCGCCAGCCAGCGGGACGACCCCGGCGTCCAGGAGACGGTCGGCGAGACCATCGAGGACGCCGTCCGGTTCACGCCCGGCAACACGCTCGCGTACTTCCCCAGCTACTCCGAGGCCGAGCGCTACTACCACCGCTTCTCGGGCGACGCGACGCCGTACCTCGACGAGCCCGGCACCCGCGCGGAGGAACTGCGACGGACGTTCGTCGACGACGACGACGCGGTGCTCTTCACCTCGCTGTGGGGTACGCTGGCGGAGGGGGTCAGCTTCGACGACGACGCCGCCCGGACGGTGCTCGTGGTCGGCGTCCCCTACCCGCACCTCGACGACCGGATGGAGGCGGTCCAGCGCGCCTACGACGGCGCCTTCGGCGACGAGGCCGACGGGGACGCCGGCTGGCACTACGCCGTCGAGATTCCGACCGTCCGGAAGACGCGGCAGGCGCTCGGCCGCGTCGTCCGCTCGCCCACCGACTACGGCGTCCGGGTGCTCATCGACGAGCGGTACACCCACTCGAACCGGGTCGAGCTGGGCGACTACAGCGTCTACCCGTCGTTCCCGCCGGAGGAGCGCAGCGAGCACATCGACGTCGACCCCGGCAAGCTCAAGATCGGCATGCTGAACTTCTACAGCGACCTCGACGCCTGGGAGGGGTCGCCGCCGCGACCATGAGCCTGGACCCGCGAGCCGAGCGGCGCCGGACACGCGACGGCGAGGGGCCGCGCTGGGAGGCGCTCCGCGAGGCGGCCATGGAGCGCGACGACGGCGCCTGCCAGCGGTGCGGCTACGACGGGTCGGCGCCCGGCGACGACGACCGTCGCCTGGAGGTCCACCACACCGCCCCGTTCTCGACGCCGTCGATGGACGACCTCGACGAGCTGGTCACGCTGTGCGGGCCGTGCCACGCGACGATGCACGCCGAGGACCCGGCCTACGGCGACCGGAAGGACGACGCGCCGCTGTTCCCCGAGCCGGACGCGCCCCCGGCCGTGTCGACGATGCGGTCGGACCGCCAGCACGTCTGTCAGCGCTGCCAGCACCTCGCCGATGTCGCCGCCGAGCTGGCGGCCTACAGCCACGACGGCCGGGAGTACGTCGTCTGCAATCCCTGCGCCGGCGCGCTGCTCGCGGCGGGTTACGACCCCGACCGCTTCGAGGCGGCCGGCGACGTCGACCCCGGAGCGCTGACCGAGCGCGCCGGCGAGGCGCCGGTCCGGCCGGCGCTGCTCGCCTCCGGTCCCGTCCGGGCGGTTCGGCCGCCGCGGACGACGACCGAGCGGGTCGTCTACGACACGCCGCTCCGGTACGTCATCAACCCCATCGGTGCCGTGCTGCTGTTCTCTGCGGTCGGAATCCTGCTGTCTTTTCTCCTCTTCTAGGGGAGCGCGATTCCCTCGACCGGTTCGCCGTACCCGCCGGCCCACACCAGCAGGCGGTCGACGGTCCACTCGACGTCGGCGTCCCGCCCGCGGAGCCGCGCGGCGTCGCCGCCACGCGCGATGGTGACGTGCGGGACGTACTCGCCGGCCTCGAGGGTCTCGACGGGGTCGTACCGCTCGCAGAGCCGGCGGTGGAGCCGGTGGAGTCCCGGCGACTCCACGCGGAGGTAGGCGATGGGCGCGGCGCCGGTCGGGGGGTCGTCGAACAGCTCCACGCCGGTCACTCGCGCCGGGAACGGCTCGGTACCGGCGACGACCGACCGGACGTCGGCGGCGAGGCTGCTAGGGTCCTCGTCGCTGAGCCGCTTCACGACCAGGGTATGGTGCTCGCGGACGTCGGCGTCCAGCAGGTCCGAAGCGAAGCCGCTGGCGAGGCGACCGACCGACGACGGAACCGCGGCGTTCAGGCTGTACACTAGATGTAGTCCAGGAAGTACGCGATGATGAGCACGACGACGATGAGGCCGATGACGGAGCTCAGCGGGGCGAAGACGAACGAGATGACCTCCAGGACGATCTCGACGGCGATCCAGACGATGACGAGGACGAGGATTATCTTCAGGGGGTCCTCGACATCGAGACCGCCTCTGTTCGGGAGCATGTCCGGGGAGCGACCCCGATTTGCCACACACGCCGGACGGACGGGCCATGAGGCGAGCCCTCGCGGCGCTGGCGGTCGCACTCCTCTGTCTGTCGGTCGCGGCGGGGGTCGGTACCGCGGCCCACGAGGAACCCGGGCGGACGATTCTCGGCATCGAACTCGAGGCCGACGGGAACGCGACGGCCTACTACGTCGACGCCTGCGACCTCGAGGTCGACGAGCAGCGGGCGGCCTACGAGTCCTACGCCGAAAACGAGAGCCGCCGGGCGGCGTTCCGGGAGGCGGCGATGACGGAACTGCGGGCCGCGGCCGAGAACGGCAGCGAGGCGGGGGGCTGGGAGATGCGCGTCCACAACGCCTCGGTCCGGACCTACGAGCAGGACGGCTACGGCCGCGTCGAGGTCCGGGCCGACTGGGAGCGCCTCGCCTACGCCGACCGCCGGCGCGTCATCGTGGCCCAGCCGTTCCGTGCCGGCTACGAACCCGACCGACGGGTCGCCATCCACGGCCCCGACGACTACCGGCGGAACCGGACAGCGCCGAACCCACTCCGCGCCAGGCAGAACAGCGTCCTCGTGACCTCGCGGACGACGGAGTTCTCGGGTTTCTTCATGGAGTTCGTCGACCCCGACGCCCCGACGGCGACCGCCACGGCCACGGCCACGCCGGCCGGCGGGGACGGCGGCAGCGGGCTCGGGCTGGTGCTCCGCGCGCTGCTCATCGCGCTGGTGCCCGCCGCCCTCGTGGCGCTGGCCGTCCGGCGGCAATAAGCCATAAACCGGACCCATCCGTGTCTTCGGCGTGAGACGTGCGCTTCTCGCCGTTGTCGTCGTCGCCGGCCTCCTCGCGACCCCGCCCGCAGCGAGCGCACAGCTGCAGCCGGACGGTATCGACCCCGACGATGTCCTGCTCGCCGTCTCGGTCGAGGAGTCCGGCGACGCGACCTGGACGATAACCTACCGGGTCCGGCTGGACACGAACGAGACGGAGGCGGCCTTCAGCTCCTACCGGTCGGACGTGGAGTCCGACCCCGCGACGTACCGCGAGCGGTTCCACAACCGGATGAACGCGACCGCCGAGGACGCGAGCGCGGCGACGGGCCGGGAAATGGCCATCCGCAACGTCTCGGTGTCGGTCGACCGCGAGGAGCTCCCGCAGGCGTACGGCGTCGTCACCTACCGCTTCAGGTGGACGAACTTCGCAGCGACGGAGGGCGACGCGCTGGTGGTCGGCGATGCCATCGACGGGCTGTTGCTCGACAACGAGACGGCGCTGTTCGTCGGGTGGCCGAGCGGGTACGAACGCGAGTCGGTGACGCCCCCGCCTACGGAGACCCGCGAGAACGCGGTCCTCTGGGAGGGCCCCCGGAGCTTCGCGAGCGGCGAGCCCCGCGCGCGGTTCGTCCCTGCGGGCGCCGACGGCGGCCCCGATGGGGGTGGACTCCCCGGCGGAGTCCCGCTTCTCGCTGCCGCCGCCGTACTCCTGCTGGCGGGCGTCGGTGCGGTCGCCG
>PXQM01000125.1 GCA_003021325.1 Halobacteriales archaeon QH_10_70_21 | reverse complement strand
AGCTCCGCGTTTCGAAGATCGAGAACGGCACCGTGATCGACCACATCTCCGGCGGGCAGGCGCTGAACGTGCTCGCCATCCTCGGCATCGACGGCACCTCCGGCGAGGAGGTCTCCGTCGGCATGAACGTCCCCTCGGACCGCCTGGGGCGCAAGGACATCGTGAAGGTCGAGGGCCGCGAGCTGAGCCAGAACGAGGTCGACGTCCTCTCGCTCATCGCGCCGGCCGCCACCATCAACATCATCCGCGAGTTCGACGTCGCCGAGAAGCACCGCGTCTCCCGGCCGGCCGAGGTCACGGGGGTGCTGTCGTGTCCGAACGCCAACTGCATCACGACGGAGAGCGAGCCGATCGACTCCAGGTTCGAGGTGCTCGAGGAGGGCGTGCGGTGCACCTACTGCGACACCATTATCCGGGAGTCCATCGCGGCCCACATCGGCGTCGCGTAGGGGCGCACTGGAGCGGACGTCCGCGACCCGAGCGCCGTCCCGCACCGGCCCGGACGCGCCCGCGTTCGGTGCCGGTTCCGGCTTGCCGGGGACGGGTCAACGAGGGGAAAGGTTATGCGCTCGGCGACTCATGGTAGTCGCGTATGTCGAAGAAAGCACTCGCGCTCGTCGTGGTCCTTGCGGCAGTCCTGCTGTACGCGAAGAAACGCTGACCGACCGGCGCACCGAGCACCGACAACAACCACCGGCCGCCGCCGCCCTTCCGAACGACTTACGCCCGGGCAGTCCCGACTCCGGGTATGTACGGCGTCGTCACGCGCAACGAGGAGGAGGCGCGGTGGCCCGACTTCGACCGCGCGTTCTTCGAGGTCAAGGACGTCTCCGGGCGCTCGGCCGAGCCCATCGAGGCGGCCGTGAGCATGGTCTCCTGTTTCGGCGACAACGCGGCCGGCGAGGAGAACCCCGACCTGCTTCCGGTCACCCCGGACGGCCAGCCGGCCACCCGCGACCGGCCCTACTTCGACTGGGCGTACGTCTGCCCGACCCACGACGGCTACCGCGAGGGACTGCTCGAGATAATCGAGGACTGCGCGGCGGTCAGCCCCGACGTCCGGCTCGACGACGTCGGCTTCCCCCGCCCGGAGTACTGCTACTGCGAGCGGTGCAACGAGCGCTTCGAGGCCTGGGTCGAGCGACGGCACGACGCGGGCGAGGGGCCACCGCCGGCGGAGACGGGCGTCGAGGACCGCTACGAGTGGCGCGCGGCGGTCATCACCGACTTCGTCGAGACGGCCGCCGAGCGGGTTCCCGGCCGGACCTACATGACGCTGTACCCGGACCCCTACGATGGGCACCTCTACGAGCGGGCCGGCATCGACCTGGCGGCGGTCGAACCCCACATCGACGAGTTCGTCGTTCCGCTGTACGACACCCACTACGGGACGACCTACTGGCTGGAGACCATCGCCAGCGGCTTCGCCGACCGCCTGGAGACGCCGCTCAGCATCGAGCTGTACGCCGTCGACGTCGACATAGACGACCTGATTCACGCGGCCGACGTCGCCGCGGAGTACGGCGAGTCGGTGCTGTTCGGCTACGAGGCGTCGAACGCACGGGCGGCGTTGCGCCGGATGGAGGCCGACGAGGGCGTCGAGTGGTGACCGGCCGCCTGCGGGCCTCGCGACCGTCCTCGGGCGCTCTCTTTACGCCTCGACGTCAGGGGGCCAGGCGTCGCCGAACCCGCTCGACACGGCGGTGACGAACCGCGTCGGTCCGCGTCAGGCGACGGCTCTGGCGGCGGCGATGACGTCCTCGCGGTCGCGGGTGTCCTCGGGGAGGGCCTCGATTGGGAACCAGCGCGCGGCGACGATTTCGCCGTCGGGGTCGGTCACGGCCGTCTCGGTCGTCTCGGCCCGCGCCCGGAACACCGGCATCACGCCCCAGGTCTCGTGGTCCTCGCAGACGACCTCGACGCGGACGAGCATCGCCAGCCCGTCGTAGCTGGCGGCGATGCCCGCCTCCTCGCGGAGTTCGCGACGGGCAGCCTCGCGGAACGACTCCGGCCCCTCGAGGTCGCCGCCGGGGAGGACCCACTTGCCGACGCCCTCGTGGCGCGCCAGGAGCACCTCCCCCGAGGGCCGGTCGACCAGCGTGTGAGCGCCGTACGGGGCGCCGTGGTCCTGGATGCGCCCGGCGAGCGTCCGAAACCGGCCGCGGGAGACGTACTTCCGGTAGGTGCGCTCGAGGTACCCGCCGTCGTGGCGCCCGGCCAGCCGGTGGTAGGCCCGCTCGGCCTCCTGGGACGCCTCGTCGGCGAGGTACCACAGTCCGTCGAACGTGGTCATGGTCGTCTCGGTGCGGCCGTCGGTGGTCGTCTCGCTGCTCCGGTCTGCGGTCGGCGTGTGGAGGGGGCGAAGGCTGCGGTCATGGACGGTCGTACGGACCGGTGTTGCAAAAGCGGTTCGAAGCCCGAAACGACGGGCTTTTTTCCGGCGGACGAGAAGTCCGGCTATGGGATTCGAGAAGGGAGACACCGTCATCTTCCACGACAAGCACAGCGAGTACGACGGCGAGGTCGGCGAGGTCTCGCAGGTTTCCGAGACGATGTTCGGCGACAGCACCTACATCGTCCAGTTCGACGAGGGCCAGGAGGCCGGCATCCCCGAGGACTCGCTGGAAGCGGCCGAGGAGTGAGCCCGTGAGCGCCGTCCCGTTCCACTACGTCGACCTCCGGACGTTCTGTTACGCGACGGAGGACGAAAAGCGGGTCGAGGCGGCGCTTCGGACGTTCCTGCCCGAGGACGCAGCGGTCGACCGCACGGAGACGGAGGGCCACAACGGCGACCGGATACTGATACTGTCGACCCGCCTGGAGCGGGCCGACGAGGTCCGGCACGTGCTCTCGCGGCTGGCCGAAATCGACGACTTCGAGGGCCTGCTGGCGGAGCTCGACCAGCGCATCGACGACAACTGCGCGTTCTTCCTGCAGCTCGACAAACAGGCCGCATACAGCGGCGACGTCGCGCTCGGCGACGGGCTGATGCTCCGGGGGAAGGTCGAGGCCTATCCCGCCGACAGGGAGCGCGCCATCGAGACCGCCGAGTCGGCCCTCCAGCAGCTCCAGGCCGGCGAGGCCGCCGGATAGCACCCCACGCTTCCTTACCGACCGGCCGCCTGCTGTACCCACGAGCGACGGGGACGCCGACGGCGGGGACCCGGGAGTGACCGCCGAGGAAGCCTTCGGGCTGCTCGGCGACGAGCTGCGCGCCGACATCCTGCGGGTGCTCGGTGAGACCCCGTACGAGGGGCTCTCCTTCTCGGAGCTTCGCGAACGGGTCGACGAGGGCGTCGACAGCGGCCAGTTCAACTACCACCTCCAGAAGCCGGTCGGCCCGTTCGTCGAGAACACCGACGACGGATACGTCCTTCGCGCGCCGGGGCTGGCGGTCTACCGGGCCATCAGGTCCGGCGCGTTCAACCGCTCGGTCACGCTGGAGCCGTTCGACGCCGGCTTCGAGTGCTACTTCTGTTCGGCGCCGGTCGAGGCCGCCCACGAGGACGGGTCCTTTCGGCTGGCCTGTCCCGGCTGCGACCACCGCTTTGCGAGCACGGACCTCCCGCCAAGCGCCGTCGAGGGGTCCGACGAGGCGGAGCTACTCGCCCGGGTCGACCAGTACACCCGCCACCGGATGCTCGCTGCCTCGCGCGGCGTCCGTCCGGCCTGTGCCTGCGGGATGGAGCCGGCGTTCGTCCCGGCCGAGGAACTGTGGTCCGAGGGCTCCGAACGGCTCGAAGTCTTCGCGAGCTGGAGCTGCGACCACTGCGGCCGCAGCCACCACATGCCGGTCGGGCTGGCGCTCCTGTACCACCCCGCGCTCGTCTCCTTCTTCCACGACCACGGCGTCGACGTGACCTCGGTCAACCACTGGGAGCTCGAGTTCGCCCTCTCGGACAACCACACGACGGTGCGCTCGCGCGACCCCTGGGCGGTCGAACTCGCCGTCTCCCGCGGCGGCGAGACGCTGGAACTCGTGGTCGACGAGAACGTGGCGGTCGTCGAGACGAACCGCTACTGACCGGACGGCGTCACGGAGACGGCGAGCCCCCGACGGGACCCGCTCTCAACCGCCCCGCAGCTCGTTCATGTGGTCGATGCGGGACTGCAGCAGGTCGGCCGTCCCGATGTCGTGGCGGACGCGGAGCCCCTCCTCGCCGGCCCGCTCGAGCGCGTCCTCGGCGAAGGCCTCGGCCTCGGTGATGGTGCCGGCCCGGCCGACGACGGCGAACGAGCGGGAGGTGGTCGTGTAGACGCCGTCCTCGCGGGCGTCGACGCTGGCGTAGAACAGAAGCGCCTCGCCGGCGGAGTCGGGGTCGATGTTCACTCTCGCGCCCGCGGTCGGGTCCGTCGGGTAGCCGTCCGGGACGGCGTACTTGCAGACGGTCGCCTGGTTCGAGAACTCGAGTTCCGGCAGTTCCTCGCCGTCACGGGCCGCCCGGAGCAACCCGACGAAGTCGGTCTCCAGGACCGGCAGGGTGTTCATCGCCTCGGGGTCGCCGAAGCGGGCGTTGAACTCGACGACCTTCGGCCCCTCGGCGGTCAGCATGAACTGGCCGTACAGCACGCCCTTGTACTCGGGCATCGCCTCGACGACGGCGTCGAGTATCTCGACGGCCTCGGTGTAGTCGGCCTCGGTCATGAACGGCAACTCGAAGGTGGCGTCCGAGTACGACCCCATGCCGCCGGTGTTGGGGCCCTCGTCGCCCTCGTAGGCCCGCTTGTGGTCCTGGACGGCCGGCGAGACACGGTACTGGCCGTCGGCGACGAACGCCTGGATGGTGAACTCCTCGCCGACGAGCCGCTCCTCCAGGACGAACGACTCGTACTCGCTCTCGAGGACGTAGTCGACGCCCTCGGCCTTCGTCAGCTGGTCGCCGGTGACGCGGACGCCCTTTCCGCCGGTGAGCCCGCGCGGCTTGATGGCGAGGTCGCCGTCGTAGTTCCGGAGGTAGTCGGCGGCCGCCTCGCTGTCCTCGAACGTCTCGTAGTCGGGACAGCCCGGAATCCCGTTGTCGGTCATGAACTCCCGCTGGAAGGCCTTGTCCGTCTCGATACGCGCCTCCTCGGCGCGCGGACCGAAGGCGTAGACCCCGGCGTCGTCGAGCGCGTCGGCGACGCCGGCCTCCAGCGCCGACTCCGGGCCGATGGCGGCCAGCGTCGCACCGACCGAGTCGGCGTACTCGACGATGGCCTCGGCGTCGGTCTCCTCGACCGTCTCGAAGCCCTCGGCGACCGCGCCGATGCCCGGGTTCCGGTTCGAGGCGCACGCGTACAGTTCCGCGTCGTCGGAATCGTCCACCGCGCGAGCGATGGCGTGCTCTCTGCCGCCGCCGCCCACGAGCAGGACAGTCTCCGTCATACGCGACTCCCGGTCGCAGTGACGCCTAAACGTTACCATTCCCGGGTCCCCGTCGACAGGGCCGCGGGTAGTCCGGTCGCCTTACAGGTTAGACTCCACTGCGAGGGGCCTCCCGTTCGCCGCCCCCGCTTCGCACGCGGTTCCACCGTGTTCCAACACGTTGGGCAAACCCTCAGGACGGCGAGCGACGACCGCCACACATGGAACCCGGAGACATCGTTCCGAACGAACTGCCGACGGAGAACTCCAGTCTGACGCGGCTGTTCTACGTGTTCGTCCTGCTCCCGACGGTGCTTGGAGCTGTCCACCACCTCGACCACATCGTCCGAGGGAACCACGTCGGGTGGCCCCTCACGCCGGAGGTGAACGCCGTCACGTACAGTCTCGCAATCTACCCCCTGTTGGCGGTCAGTCTCTACCTGACAGTAACCGAGCGCGCCGAGGCCGGCTACTGGGCCGGCTTCCTCGTGTTCAGCGCCGGGATGCTCGCGTACTTCCACATCAGTCCGTGGGCGGTCGAGCCCCCGCAGGACGTCATCGTCCCGTACGACAGCGCGGTGTTCGGCTACGCAGCGTTCGTCGTCGTACTGGCACTGATCGCATCGACCGTCGTCGGCTCCGTGTACGGCGCGGTGCTGTGGTACCGCACCGAGAGGGGACCGGACGCGACGACGTGAGACCCGCCGGGGTCACGCAGGCACCGCCAGGAGCGGATTCGGGTTCGCTACTCGCCGGACTCCCGCTCCTCGGTGCGGTAGCCGGCGCCGGCGCTCCACCGGAGGTCGTAGTCGCCGTTCCGTTCGACCTCGCAGAACCCGGCTATCGACTGGACGCCTTCGACCCCGCCCGTCCACTCGACGACGTAGTAACCCTGCGCCTCCGACCGGTCGTCGGTGCCGACGGTGTTCGTCGACGCCCGGAGGGGGAACCGGCCGACGGTCTCGCCTGCCAGGTCGACCGTGGCGACGTCCCGGTCCTCCGAGGGGGTTGGCGTGACCTCGTCGCCGGCCCGGGCGACGCTCGCCGTCGCGTCGACGGTCCCGCTGTCGACCGAGACGCCGGCCGAGAGGACGGTCGCGTCGGCGTCGCGGGCGAACGTCTCGTTGCGAACGTCGACGGCGGCCCACAGCCAGTACCGGTAGCGGCTCTCGCCCAGCCGGTACATCGAGACGGCCGCGTCGACGACCGGGAACCCCCCCGTCCGGTCGACGTCGTCGGGCGTGAGCGTCGGCCGTGCGTCGCCGGCCTGGCCCGAGGGCTCGCGGACGACCGGCAGCCGCTGGACGTAGGCGGTCTCGAACCCGGCGTCCTCGGGGTCGCCGAACCCCCAGACGCCGCTGTCGCCGTAGACGCTCTCCATCTCGTCGACGTAGGCAGCGAACCCCTCGGCGTCGAGGTCGTCGCCAGTGCCCGGGGTCAGCCCCCAGGTGGTCGAGCTCTCGACGTTGGTCTCGACCCGCGTCACGCGCTGTTCGACGCAGCCGGCCAGGCCCGCGCCGGCGAGCAGCCCGCCCCCCGCACGGAGGGCGTCCCTTCGAGAGAGCTTCATACGTGACCAGTCCTGCGGGCGACTGATATATCCCGCTATAGCGGCTCGCCGGCCGGGGCGGTACGAGCCTTCGGAGCTTGCTGGCGGAGACGTTATCCGCCGTCGGGACTCGCGGGCCGGGGCGTTTAGTAGCTGGCGGCCCCACCTCCGGTATGCAGAACCGCCTCGACGAGGCCGCCTCGCCGTACCTCGCCCAGCACGCCGACAACCCGGTCGCGTGGCAGCCCTGGGACCAGGAGGCGCTGGAGCTCGCACGGGAACGGGACGTCCCGATCTTCCTCTCTATCGGCTACGCTGCCTGCCACTGGTGTCACGTGATGGCGGAGGAGAGCTTCGAGGACCCGGGCGTCGCCGAGCGGCTCAACGAGAACTTCGTTCCGGTGAAGGTCGACCGCGAGGAGCGCCCGGACGTCGACAGCGTCTACATGAGCGTCTGCCAGATGGTCCGCGGCCGGGGCGGCTGGCCGCTGTCGGTCTTCCTCACGCCCGAGGGCAAGCCGTTCCACGTCGGGACCTACTTCCCGCCGACGCCGAAGCGGGGGATGCCGGGGTTCGGCGGCCTGCTCGACGACATCGCCGACTCCTGGAGTGACCCCGACGAGCGCGAGGAGCTCGAACAGCGCGCCGAGCAGTGGACCGAGGCCGTCACCGGCGAACTCGAGTCGACACCGGAGTCGAGCGGAGCGGCGCCGGACGCGGAGTTCCTCGACGCCGCCGCGAGCGCGGCCGTCAGGGGCGCCGACCGCGAGCACGGCGGCTGGGGCCGGGGGCAGAAGTTCCCACAGCCGGGCCGGATTCACGTGCTGCTTCGCGCTTTCGACCGGACCGGTCGCGAGGAGTACCGCGACGTCGCGACCCGGACCCTCGATGCGATGTGCGCAGGCGGCCTCTACGACCACGTCGGCGGCGGCTTCCACCGCTACTGCGTCGACCGCGACTGGACCGTGCCGCACTTCGAGAAGATGCTGTACGACAACGCGGAGATTCCGCGGGCGCTGCTCGCGGGCTACCAGGTCACCGGCGAGGAGCGCTACGCCGAGGCCGTCCGCGGCACCTTCGAGTTCGTCGCCCGCGAGCTGACCCACCCCGACGGCGGTTTCTACTCGACGCTGGACGCCGAGAGCCGGACGCCCGACGGCGACCGCGAGGAGGGCGTCTTCTACGTCTGGACGCCCGAGACGGTCCACGAGGCCGTCGACGACGGGACCGACGCCGACCTGTTCTGCGACCGCTACGGCGTCACCGAAGCCGGCAACTTCGAGAACGGGACGACCGTCCTCACCGAATCCGCGTCCGTCGACGAGCTCGCCGACGCCTACGACCTCGGGCCGGAGACCGTCGAGGACCGCCTCGAACGCGCCCGAGAGGAAGCCTTCGCGGCCCGCGCCGAGCGTCCCCGGCCGCCCCGGGACGAGAAGGTGCTGGCCGGCTGGAACGGCCTGATGATCTCGGCGCTCGCCGAGGGCGCCCTCGTGCTCGAGGAGTCGTACGCCGAGGCCGCGACCGACGCGCTGTCGTTCTGTCGGGAGCACCTCTGGGACGCCGGCGAGCGCCGCCTGAACCGCCGGTTCAAGGACGGCGACGTCGGCATCCAGGGGTACCTCGAGGACTACGCCTTCCTGGGGCGTGGCGCCCTCGACGCCTACCAGGCGACGGGCGACGTCGACCACCTCGCGTTCGCCCTCGAGCTGGGACGGGTCATCCGGGAGGCGTTCTACGACGCCAAGGCGGGAACGCTGTACTTCACGCCGACCGACGGCGAGTCGCTGCTCGCCAGGCCACAGGAGCTCACGGACGCCTCGACGCCCGCGAGCACGGGCGTCGCGGTACGGCTGCTCACGGCGCTGGAGACGGTCGCGCCCGGTGAGGGGTTCGACGAGGTCGCCGGGACGGTCCTCGAGACCCACGCGAGCACGCTGGAGTCGAGCCCGCTGTCGCACGCCTCGCTCTCGCTTGCGGCCGACGACCGAGCCGTCGGCGCGCTCGAGCTGACGGTGGCCGCCAGCGGCCTCCCGGAGTCGTTCCGGACCGCCATCGCGTCGACGTACCTCCCGACGCGGTTCCTCGGCGTCCGGCCCCCGGCGGCGGACGACGTCGAGGCGTGGACCGACGCCCTGGGCCTGGAGGCGGTGCCGCCCATCTGGGCGAACCGGGAGGCCCGGGACGACCGGCCGACCGTCTACGCCTGCCGCGGTTTCACCTGCTCGCCGCCGAAGCACGACATGGAGGCGGCGCTGGAGTGGGCCGCCACGGACGGGTAGCGCGTCGCCGGAGCCGTCACCGACGGCCGGCCTTCTCGAGCGCGATGTCGGGCCGGTTGGTCGCGAGCACCGCGACGTCGAACGAGAGCGCGTCCTCTATGTGGACCTCCGTCGAGACGAGCTCCCAGATGCCCGTCAGCAGCCCCCGGCGCTCGCCCTCCTCGGCCAGCCACCCCATGCCGTATGGGAGGTAGTGGCTCAGCACGAACTCGGCGTCGGCTGACTCGGCCGTATCGAGGAGGTCCGGCGACGGCACGCTGCCGAGACAGGCACCGGCGACGGGCGCGTCCTGGGTTTCCTGTAGCGTCTCCGGGCGGAACGAGGAGACCACCGCCCGGTCTTCGAGTCCCGCCTCGCGGAGGGCCGCCAGGACCGCGTCGGCGTAGCCGGTCTTCTTGAGTTCGAGGAACGGAATCATGTCCGTACCGGCGACGAACCCGAGCGCCTCCTCCAGCGTCGGGATGGGCTGGCCCTCGACGCGGACGTCCCGCAGGTCCGAGAGCGTCGACTCCTCGACGCGTCCGGAGCCGTCGGTCGAGACGTCGAGCATCGGGTCGTGGAACAGCACGAGCGCCCCGTCGGCCGTCTGCCGGACGTCCAGACCGACGCCGTCGGCGCCGAACTCGTGGGCGAGCCGGATTCCCGCCATGGAGTTCGGCGCCTCCAGGCCCGCAACGCCCCGGTGACCGACCACGAGCGGTCGGTGGGGTCGGGAGTCGCCGTAGACGACGGGGAACGCTCCGAGGGCGGCCGCGCCCGCGCCGAGACCCGCGAGCACCGTCCGGCGGGAGACCGACCGTTCTCGACCCATCATATCCGGCGGTACCCCACTGCCCGGTAAATGTCTTTATGCCTCGACCGCCGGAGGGCGTCGAACGGATTGCCGTAACGATGTACCGGTCATCGTCGGTGCGGGTCAGTGATGGCCGGTGAAAGACGAGGTCGCCTCGTCCTCGACGACGACGGTCGGAATCAGCTCGATGCCGTACTCGTCGACCTTCGGTCCGACCTTCGAGCCGTCGTCGGCCTTCTCGACCGGGTAGTGCTCGACGGTCTCGACGCCGGCCGCCTCGAGTGCGGCCCCGAAGTCCGGCAGCTGCGAGCGGCAGTCCTTGCACCAGTCGCCGCCCCACACCTTCACGACCATCTCGTCGGCCAGCGACTCGAAGACGGCGACGGCGTCGTCGTACGATTCGGCGTCCCAGACCGGGTTCGGACGCATCGTCTCCAGTTCCATACATACCGGTTCGGCGCGCGCATCTTAACGTAGTCGGTGGAGCGGTGCCGCTCTCGGGGGCGTACGACGTTGACGGCCGGCGGCGACCGAGGCTGGCGCGGAGCGCCGTGGTGCGAATCCGACCGGGACCCTGGATGCAGGTTTCGATCCGCTCGTGTCGGGGGAGGCCGATACTCTCACCGGAGGACGGTGGCCGCTGTTCGAAAGAGGGCACCGACGACGACTGCCAGGACGTACGTCCACGCCGCAAAAACGCGGGTATCAACGGAACACGGGACAGGGACCCGCACCCGACGGCGCTGCCGGTGTCGACGGCGAGACGCCGGACCGGCGCGGCCAACGAGTCGAACGACAGCCGAGAGCCGGTGGGCAAGGGTGGGAGGAATACAGGGGAAGAACGAAACGGAGCGCGACCGCCACGTCGGGCCCGAGGAGTACCGGGCGGATTCCGGACGTCTCCGTCCCGCCTCGAATCCACGACACCGGGGTAACTGTCTTTCGGAGGAGCGGGTCCCGGCGAACCGTTCCGGCCGGTCGCGCCGACGGTCAGAGCCCCTCGCGGAGAACCTCCAGCAGCGTGCGGCGATGACACCGTTTGTCGTCGCCCCACGTCCGGTAGCCGACGACGAGGAGGCCGGCGAGGACGGCCGCTGCCGCGAACAGGGGCCCACTGGAGCCAGGCGGCACCCGAGAGGGCGTGGAGCGACAGCGACGAGAGCGTCGGGTACAGCGCCGCGTTCGCGGCCCGCGGGAGAACCCCGCCGTGGGTGTAGAAGGCCTCGATGTAGCGGACGCGGAGCAGCAGGTCGACGAGGAGTATGGACCCGACGGCAACCCGGAAGGCCGCGAGCGCGCGGGTATCGACGCCGAACCGGGCCGCGAGCGTCTCCCGGACCGCCGCCAAGCGCGAGCCGTCGCGTCCGGGGCGCATGCGTACCACCGATTGGCCGGGCATCGTACATGTCTCTGCCGGACCGCCAACTCGAATCGCGGGCCGCACGCGAGAGCGCGGCGAGCCGACGAGCGGTGACGCAGCCGTAACGGACGACCGGCTACCGGCCCCGGCACTCCCTCCCGGCTCCAGCGGGGTTTTGTACCACCGTACACAACGACCGGGCAATGCAACGAGGCATCCTCGGGACCCTCGGTTCGCCGCTGGTGCAGGTCGGCTCGCCCGGGGGCTCCGTCATCGCCGCCAAGGTCGAGTCCGAGAACCCGGGCGGCTCCGCGAAGGACCGACCGGCCGTGGCGATGGTCGAGGCCGCAGAGCGGGCCGGCGAACTCGGGGCCGGCGACCGCATCGTCGAGCCCACGTCCGGGAACACCGGCATCGGGCTCGCGATGGTCGCCGCCGCCAAGGGGTACGACATCACGGTCGTGCTGCCCGCCTCGAAGTCCGCAGAGCGGCGGCGCATCATGCGGGCCTACGGCGCCGACCTCGAGCTGGTCGAGGGCGACATCTCGGACGCGAAGGCGCGGGCCGACGAGCTCTCGGCGGCCGACGATGTCGTCCAGGTCCGCCAGTTCGAGAACCCGGCGAACCCCGAGTCGCACTACCGGACCACCGGCGCGGAGATACTCGAGCAGGTCGGCGACCGGACGGTCGACGCGGTGGTGGCCGGCATCGGGACCGGCGGGACCATCTCCGGCGTCGGCCGGCGACTCCGGGAGGCCTTCCCGGACGTGGCCGTCGTCGGGGTCGAGCCGGCGGGCAACGCGGTGCTGACCGGCGGCGAGACGGGCGGGGACGCCTTCCAGGGGATGGGGCCGGGGTTCGTCTCGCCGAACCTCGACCGCGACCTGCTGGACGACGTCGAGGTCGTGGACGTCGAGACCGCAGAGGCGGCGTGCCGCCGGCTCGCCCGCGAGGAGGGCATCCTGGTCGGCCAGTCCTCGGGGGCGTCGCTGGTCGCCGCGAGGCGGGTCGCCGAGCGGCTCGTCGCCGAGCGTGGCGTCGACGCCGAGGCGCCGTCTCCGGACAACGAGGTCGGCATCCTCGACGACGGCCCGCCGGCTCGCGACCCCATCCCCGAGGAGTGTCCGCTCGTCGTCACCGTGTTCTGGGACTCCGGCGAGCGCTACATGTCGACGGGGATGTTCGACTGACATGCGGCCGCCGGGGCCGGGCGCCGACCCACGACGAGGGGACCGTCTCAGTCCGCCGTCAGCGGGTCGTTCGTGTACAGTGCGCCGACATCGAGCTCCGCAGCGGGGATGTGGTCCCCCTCGAGCGACGTGAGTATCTCCTCGCCGGCGAGCCAGTCGACGAACGCCGCCCACCGCTCGTGCTCCATGACGCCCCAGCGGCCGTCATCGGTGAGGAAGGTGTCCGCGAGCCGCCGAGCGCTCTCCTCGAGGAACTCGCGGTCGTCGAGGTTCGGACCCTCGGCCGACTCCTGGAGGGCTGCGGCGGCTGCCTCGGGGTCGGCTGCGGCGTCCTCGTAGCCACGGGCGGTCGCCTCGAGGAACGCGGCCAGGTCAGCGGCGTCGTCCTCGAGCGTCTCCGGCCGCGCCAGCATCGTCGGCGTGTAGCCGTACGGGACGTCGTACTCGTCGAGGTAGAACGGCGTCAGCGAGACGCCGTCCCGCTCGGCGAGCAGCCCCTCCCAGGGCATGAACACCCAGGTCGCGTCGGCGTCACCGTCGAGCAGGGTGTTCGGGATACCCAGCTTCGGCGGCGTGACGATGTCGATGTCGCCCTCGCCGCCGTCGTTGCGCACCAGCTGCCGGACGATGTCGTCCTCGAACCGTGCGTCGTAGGAAGCGTAGGTCCGGCCGTCGAGGTCCGCCGGGCGGTCGACGTCGGAATCCCCGAGCGCGACGATGGCGCTGGTGTCTCGCTGGCAGACGGCCGCCACCGACCGCAACGACGGGTACTCCGGGTGGGTGTTGTAGCTGATGGCGCTCTCCGAGGGTGCGATGGCGACCGTCGACTCGCCGGTCGCGACCCGCTTTGCCGGCGTCGTCTCGTAGCCGTCGTCCGCGGGCGAGCGAACCGTCACGTCGAGCCCGGCGTCCTCGTAGTAGCCTTCGGCCCGGGCGACGTAGACCCCCAGGTGGTTGGTGTTCGGCGTCCAGTCGAGCGCGAGTTCGAATCCCCTCATCACCGGTCGATATCACCCGGGAGTGGCAAAACGGTTGCTCTCCGCGCGGGGCGGTCTCGGGCGGCGCCGGTCAGGCGCCGAACTCCGACTCGGTCACCCTTGAGGAACCGGCCGGTCTCCCCCGGGTCGAGCCGGTTCTCCCTGACGGTCTCCGCCAGGGCCCGGGAGAGCCACTCCTCGTCGCTGACGGACGGCTCGAGGACGAGCGCCTCGGAGGCGAACCGAACGAGATACCAGTTCAGGTCGTTCAGGAGCGCGACGGCGCTGCCGAGCGAGACCGTCTCGAGAGCGACCGTGTTCAGGTAGGGTTCGCGGAGGTCGTAGGTCGCAAGCGCCTCCCGGGCCGTCTCCCGGCTGACGAGCTCGTACCGCAGCTCGACGTCGTCGTCGCCGACCAGACACACCCGCGTCATGGTCGGTGATACGCGGCCCGGAAGATAGCGGTTTCGGGTCACCCGGTCGGAGTCGGCGTCCATCCGACCCGCAACTCACGTCGTAATCTGGACCGTCGTTTGATAACCGCCCGCTCCTGACGGGTGAACAACCTGACGGTCCGGTGGGCCCGCCCCGGCGGGGCCGGGACATCACGGCTCCAGAGCGGGGCCGGACGCGCCGGGGACCCGAAACGCAATGCACTTCGACGACCTGCACGCCGACGACGACGCCGTCGCTCCCGTCATCGCTGTCGTACTGATGGTCTCGGTCGCGGTGGTCATCGCGGGCATCGCCGGTATCTTCGTCTCCGGTCAAAACGACGTCAACGTCTCGCCAGCGCCGCAGGCGCAGTCCACCTTCCAGTACAACGAGACCGTCACCGGCGCGACGTTCAACGCGAACGGCTGTGACGGCGGCGGGTTCGACGCCTCGAACGGCGAACTCGAGATACAGCACAACTCCGGGGTGTCGATACGCGCCGGGAACCTGACGATAATCGGCGGGGACCATCCCGACAGGAAGTTCCACGGGTGTTCGGCGGCAGGTGCGGAGAGCGACGTGACGACGAACGACGCCGCCCACGTTGAGGCGTCGTCGGAGGCCACCGTCCGGCTCATCTGGCGGGGTGGCAGCGAGAACACAAGCTACGTGCTGCGCAAGTGGAACGGGTCGGCCGAGACCTAGAACGTCGAGAGTTCGCCGTCGATGACCCGCTGGGTGATAGAGGTCACGTCGGCGAGCTCCCGGTCGACGATGTCGCTGACGGCGCCCTCGATGTCGGCGACATCGACGCCGGGCCCGGTGACGAGGCTAGCGTCTGCGACGTGCGGCTGGTCGATGGGCTGGCCGATCTGCGAGAGCAGCCGGATCCGGATCTCGCGGATGCCGTCGACCTCGTCGACGACCGATTCGGCGATGTCGGTCGACAGCAGGTTGTAAATCTTGCCGATGTGGTTGACCGGGTTCTTCCCGGATGTCGCCTCCATCGACATCGAGCGGTTGGGGGTGATGAGGCCGTTGGCGCGGTTGCCGCGGCCGACGGAGCCGTCGTCGCCCTGCTCCGCGCTCGTGCCCGTCGTCGTCAGGTAGATCGACCCCGACTCGTAGTCGTCGGCCGTGTTGACCTGAACGTCGACCCGTCGGTCGGTGAAGCGGCCGGCCAGCTCCAGGACGAACTCGCGGACGCCGCCGACCGCGTCGTTGTACTCGTCGATACTGGCGACGTGGCGGTCGACCATGGCGGCGGCGATGGTGACGTCGATACGGTCGCCCTCCCGCTTGCCCATGACCTTGATGTCCTGGCCGACGGCCGGGTTCTCGTCGCTGTAGTGGCCGTTCAGCTGGCGTTCGGCCTCGAGGACTATCGTCTCGGTCTCGGTCAGCGGCGCGTGGCCGACCCCGAAGGAGGTGTCGTTGGCCATCGGGACCTGGACGCCGTCCTCGCCGAAGACCTCCTGGAGGTCGCCCGACCCCTCGCCGAGCTTCACGTCGACGACGACGTCGGTGCCGAAGCTTCGTTCCGCCGTACTCCTTGGTCGCGCGCCCGGTTATGAGGACGTAAATCGGCTCGAAAACCTCGCCGCCGCCGAACGCCGGCGCCGACCGACCGGCGACGAGCTGGGTCTCGTCGGTGTTGTAGTGGAGGACCTTGCCGACCCGGTCGATGTACTCGCGGGCCAGCGCCTGGGAGACGTGCTCGGCGATGCCGTCGCAGATGGAGTCCGGATGCCCCAGCCCCTTCCGTTCGACGATCTCCACTTCCTGGTCCTCGACCGCTCGGCCGACGACCGGCTCGACGCGGATGTTGCGCTCGCTCATTACCCGTCCGTACCTCTCGCCAGGTTCTATAACTTACGGAAACCAAGAGCCCGGATCTGATTACTACTGGGCATTACCCGTCGGCCGATTCGAGAAGGAGCCCGAGATACGAGGTGCGAATCTGGTCGTCGGGGTCGAGGCCGAGCTCCGACAGCAGGTCGATGGCTCCCTCGCGGGCCGACTCGACGGCTTCGGCCTCGGTCTCGACCTCGACGTACTCGCCCAGGCCGGTCACGGCGTCGAGCGTGACGGTGTACCCCTCGAGTTCGAACCGTTCGCGGCGCTTCTCGACCGTCTCGAACGGCTCGAAGCCCAGCTCCTCGAGCGCGGAACGCCTCGTCGGTCTCCGCGAACTCCCTGACGGGATGCTCGTAGTAGGTGTCCGCCTGCTCGACGGTCCCCAGTGGGTCGGCGTCGAGCGCCCGCAGCCGCTCGCGGACCACCTCGTGGTCGGCGCCCAGCTTCAGTTCGACCTCGTACATGGTGGTCGGCTCGGACCGGCGGGTCAAAAGCGGTCCGACAGCTCCGCGCCGACGGACCGGCTCTCGCGGCCTGGAGCCCGGGAATTCCGGAGCGATGCCGGCGACCGGGAAACGTGATTGTTAAGGGTGCGACGACTGTCCGTTCGAACATGAGTGACGAATCCGATGAGGTCGAGGAGACCGAAGCGGCCGACGAGGCGGCCGAGGAAGTGACCGACGCCGAGACCGAGGAGCAGGGCGGGGACGAGACGGCCGAGGCGGAGTCGGCCGAGGCGGAGACGGACGACGACGCGGCGGGCCTCGAGGACGGCGACTTCGTCCGCATCGGCTACACCGCTCGGACGGTCGAGGGGGGTCAGCTCGTCGACACGACCGACCCCGAGGTGGCCGAGGAGGAGGGCGTCGACGACCAGGGCACCTTCGAGCCGCGCGTCATCGTGCTCGGCGAGGGGCACCTTTTCCCCGAGGTCGAGAACGACATCCGTGGCAGCGAGGTCGGCGACGAGGGCACCGTCGTCGTGCCCGCGGCCGAGGCGTTCGGCGAGTACGACGAGGCGGAGGTCGAGACCGTCTCGGCGGACAAGATAGACGAGGACGACCGCTACCCCGGCGCGCGCGTCCAGATCGACGGCCAGCAGGGCGTCCTCGAGACCATCATCGGCGGCCGCGCCCGCGTGGACTTCAACCACCCGCTGGCCGGCGAGGACATCGAGTACGACTACGAGGTCCTCGAGGTCGTCGAGGACGACCTCGAACGGGCCGAGGGCCTGCTGTCCATGTTCCTCGACCTCGAGCTGGAGATGTGGATCGAGACCGACGAGGTCGAGGAGACGCGCGTCGAGGAGCCGGACGAGGACGACGAGGACGCCGAGCCCGAGACCGTCACCGAGACGGTCGAGAAGCGGACCCTCTACGTCGAGTCCGACCCCCAGCTGGCGATGAACCAGCAGTGGATGATGCAGAAACAGCAGATCGCCCAGCAGATAATCGACCTCACCGACCTGGACCGCATCCTCGTCCAGGAGATCCTCGACGGCAGCGGCATGGGCATGCCCGGCATGATGGGCGGCATGGGCGGCGGCGCCGGCGGCGGCGACGTCGACATCGAGGAGGCCCTCGAGGAGGCCGACATCGACGCCGACGAGATCGCCGACGAACTGTAGCGGCGGCGTTCTTTCCTACCAGTACGAATCCGGGTTGCCGAGCCAGCGGCCGCTCTTCGCGCCGAGGGCGACGGCCCCCAGCAGCGCGGCGACGAGGAACGCGAGGACGCCGGCGGCGGCGGTGACGGACTCGCCGCCACCGAGCGTGTTTCGGGCCAGTACGACGGCGCCGCCGGCTGCGAGGGCGGCGACGACGAGCGACAGCGCCACCGACAGCGGTTTCGTCCACTCCATACCGGCGTCTCTGCGGCCGGGAGTATAAAGCTCAAGACCGTCCCGCGACACCTGTCGGTATGACCACCGTCGCCGTGCTCTGTGACCCCCCACGACCCGGGCTCGTGCTCGAGGACCTCGTCGATACCACGCCGCTGTCGCCAGAGGAGGCGGCGGCGCTCTACGCCGCCCTGACGAAGGATACGGTCCGCGCCGTCGCCAAGAGCGGCGGCGAACTGCTGGTCAACTACCGCCCCGACGACCACCTCGGCGACGACGGCGACGCCGAGGCCGAGGTTCGCGAGGTCGTCGCCGACGTCGTCGACCCCGAGGAGGCACGCTTCGAGCGCCAGGTCGGCGAGACGTTCGCCGGGCGGGCCGGCAACACCGCGACCCACCTGCTGGAGACCGAGGAGGTCGCCTCCGTCGCCATCACCCGCCCGGAGGCGGCGTTCCTGGCACGCACCGAGATAGACAGCTCCGCGATGAAGCTCCGCAGTACGGACGCCGTCCTCGCGCCGTCGCCGGGCGGCCGGGCCTACTTCGCGGCGTTCGGTCAGCCCATCGACTTCACGGACTGCTACGCGCCGCCGGCCTTCGAGACGCTGACGGGCCGCTGTCTCGACGCCGGCCTCGACGTCGGGTTCCTCGAGACCAAACCGTACCTCGAGACCGAGGCAGACCTCGCGGATGTCCTCGTCTCGGTCCGGACCCGCCGGAAGGCCGGGGGGCTGCTCCCGCCCGCGCTGGCGGAGTGGGTGGCCGACTGCGGTCTCGTGGTCGAGGCGACCGCCGACGGCCTCGAGCTGGTTCGGTAATCGACAGGTCTTAGACGCCGCCGGGAGTACGACGCTACACGGTGAGATGGCAGAGCGGCCTATTGCGCCGGTCTTGAGAACCGGTCCCCGCGAGGGGTTCCTGGGTTCAAATCCCAGTCTCACCGCATCCTCGCGGCAAACGCGATATCTCAAACGGCCGTTTGACCGTACACGGGACTTATTCCCAGTCCTTTCGGACCCCCGAATATGGAACGCCGTCGGTTCCTCGCGACGACCGGTATCGTCCTCCTCGGCGGCTGCACCTTCGCCGACTCCGAGGAGACCCCGACCGTGACCCCGGTTGGCCCGCCCGAGAACGGGACGGAGACGCCGACCGAAACCCCGGGCACCAGAGACGACCCGGCGCTCACGGCCGAGGAGCTCCGGGAGCGGCGGGTTGTCGACTTCGAGACCGTCCGGGCGACTTCGAGGAGACGTTCAGGCTCCGGCGGATTCCCGGCTTCTGGGACCCGCCGAGCACGGGGATTCGAGACGGCGATGGGACGCTCTATCTCGCCCCGACCGGGAACCACGAACTCGTTGAGTCCGTACCCGAGGTGACCCGGGATTCGGAGGGCCGATGGCGGCTCGCCGGCGGCGGCCGGGAGTGGCTCCCGGAGACGCTCACGCTCGCCCCCGGGGAGGCGGCCCTCGGCCAGTACAACCTCGTCGCCGACGACGATACGAGTACCGACCCGCTCGGCGTTGGCGAGTACGGGTTCCGCTACCAGGGGGAGGGATTCACCATCGCCGTCTGGGAGACGGAGGCGCCGGGACCGGACCGCGCGTCGGCGCTCGCTGACGCAGACGTACCACCGCTCCCGAACGCAGAGGAGATGGCGTGGTTCCACGAGACCGACGCCTCGACGGCGGTCTACCTTCAGCCGTCCGCGGAGACGGTCGAGGCGCCGGCCTCCATCGAGTACGAACTCCGGAACGGGAGCGAGGCGGACGCGAACGGCAGTCGCGTGTCGACCGGCCCGTCGGGAACGTGGGTCCGGACCTGGAGCGTCGACGGGTTCAACTGGCCGCGCGACGCCGATCGGCTCCCGAACGGGAACACGCTCGTC